>NZ_JAKKSE010000012.1:0-150510 GCF_025653595.1 Shewanella sp. SM95 | reverse complement strand
TTTAGGTAAATCTCGCCAAGGGATACCTGTTCTAAGGCGGTAAAGAATACCTTCGAATGTTTGTCTATGTTCAGGTTTGTCATAAACACGGCCTGTGCTTTTCATTAAATGAAATAGCTTTTCCCAGCGTGCATCGGTTAGCATAAGTCTTGGCATGGCTTGAGGTTATGGTTACTTTTGGCGAAGCAAATTATAACGTCTTGCCATGCTGTCTAAAAATTACTCTCGAAAGATCAACAGACCCTAGTAATTTTGACACCATAGCTGAGCGGATTTTTGATGACGAAAGGCCGGACGTCGTGCGGGCACTTTCAGGTAAGAGTGAAGATAGGTTTCAATGGATCCGCGAGTTTCGTTATCGCCATCCCAATGGCAGCATACGTTGGATGGAGGCGGGTGCGAGCGGCCATGTAGAAGAAGATGGCGCCATTACTTGGAATGGGTATGTAATGGACATTACCCAACGCAAAAGCATAGAACAAGAGTTAGCCCTAAGTGAAGCGCACTTTAAGGCTCTGTTCGATGGTGCGACCATTGGTATCGTCAATGTGGATGTTAAAGGCGTTATCTTAGATTGTAATGACCAATTCTGTGCTGATATGGCGCGGTCTCGGGAGAGTTTACGCAATACCGCAATTTTTGAGGTCCTTAGCGCGCAAGATAAGCATATCGCCAAGGCGCAATTTAAGGAATTGGTCGGTGGCAAAATTGACCATTATCGTGGCGAGAGAAGCTTTATTCGTCCTTCTGGTGCGCCTTTATGGATGACGGTCAATGTGTCGGCACTGTTAGATGCACAAGGACAATTTGAATCGGCTGTGATCAGTATGGTCGATATGACAGAGCTTAAATTGCTCTCCGATGAACTGTTACTTGCCAAAGAGCAAGCCGATGCTGCCAGTAAAGCCAAGGGTGACTTCTTGGCGAATATGTCCCACGAAATACGCACCCCAATGAATGCCATTATCGGCATGTCCCAGCTGTGCTTACAGACCGAATTAGATAAAAAACAGAAGAATTATGTGGAGAAGATTGAGCGGGCATCGCAGTCTTTACTGTCTATTATCAATGACATTCTGGATTTCTCTAAGATTGAAGCGGGTAAGCTCGACATAGAATCTGTGCCATTTCAGCTCGATACTATGCTGGAAGATCTCAGCGATATGTTTTCTGAGAAAGCCGCCCACAAGCAGATTGAATTGTTATTTGCAGTCGCCCCTAACGTGCCGCGTTATTTATATGGTGATTCGCTACGCTTAGGCCAAGTGTTGATTAACTTGATGAATAACGCCATTAAGTTCACCGAACGGGGTGAGGTGTTATTGTCGCTAAGCTTAGTTGAGCAGCAAGATGATGATGTCGTGCTGCGTTTTAGTGTGCGTGACAGCGGCATAGGCTTAACTGAGCAGCAGCAAGCAAAATTATTTAAATCCTTTACCCAAGCGGATACTTCAACCACCCGTAAATACGGTGGTACAGGCTTAGGTTTGGCTATTTGCAAGCAACTCGTTGAACTCATGGGGGGCAATATTGGTGTCGAAAGTCAATTTGGTCATGGCAGCACCTTCTATTTCACTGTGAAGTTACAAATTTCCGAGGGCCAAAAATTAGTGCTTGAGCAAGAGCTTGAGGGCATGTCTGTGCTGGTGGTAGATGATAACGCGACCGCCAGAGACATAATGCGTACAACGCTCGAAAGTATGGGCTTTAGAGTCGATACGGTTCGTTCAGGTGAAGAAGCAATAAACCGCTGCTTACTGCAGACCTATGAAGTGGCATTAATCGATTGGAAAATGCCCAATATGGACGGGTTAGAAACCGCCCGTCAGATCCAACTACAGGCTAAGTCTCAGCCTAAGATCTTGATGGTATCCGCCCATGCGAATCATGAATTTATCACTCAAATTGAGCAATTAGCACTGGCGGGGTACATCAGTAAACCCATCAGCGCCTCACGCATGCTCGATGGCATAATGAATGCGATTGGCCGTGAAGGCATATTGCCAGTCAGACGCCGTACCGAAGACCTGGCGCCGCAGTTATTATTACCACTTCAAGGGAAGCGTATCTTATTAGTGGAAGATAACGAGATGAATCTCGAAGTCGCCAGCGAGTTTTTAGAGCAAGTGGGGATTATTTTATCCATAGCGACCAATGGCCAAATCGCCTTAGATAAGCTATCCCAACAGCATTTCGATCTAGTGTTAATGGACTGCCAAATGCCGGTGATGGATGGTTATCAAGCCACTAAAGCGATAAGGAAAAGGCCTGAGTTGGCAAATTTACCTGTCGTCGCTATGACTGCGAATGCGATGGCTGGTGATAGAGATATGTGTCTTCGGGCTGGGATGAATGACCATATTGCCAAGCCCATAGAAGTGAATGTGCTCTATCAAACCCTATTGAAATACCTCGGATCTTCTTCTGGAATTTCTGCTGCGATAAGGGCGGAAGCCTCAACTCGGTTAACTTCGTCCAGCGCACAGGGTGAAGTCAGCAATGGCGCTGATCAAACGGTATTGCTCAAATGGCCAGAACACCCTGAGCTGGATATCGATAGAGGTTTGCAACTGGTGCAGCATTCGACGCGTCTTTATCAACGAATCTTTGATCGTTTCGTGAGCAGTCAACGTAATGTGGTGGAGCAGGTTCGCAAAGCCATCGCGGCGAATCAAGTCGAAGATGCGGTGCGTATCGCCCACACCCTTAAAGGCTTAGCGGGTAATTTAAGTTCGGCAAAATTGGTGGAATTAGCGCGTTTGCTTGAGTTGCATTTAACAGAGAAAGCGCCTTATGAAGATGAATTGGTTCAAATTCAACCGCTAGTGGCCTCTATCTGCGATGCGATTGAACACGACAAACCAGCAGCGGTAAATCAAGCCGAACCTCAAGCCGTTGATTTATTATCTGCTGAAGATTTAAGGGCGGCATTACAGGCCTTGCGGCAGAATCTAGATGATGCCGATGCCAGCGCAGTGGTAAAAATTGATGCCTTAAAGCCGAAGGTGAGTAGTGCGATGTGGCAAACATTAAGCCCCGCTTTATCTATGATTAACCAGTATCAGTTTGATGAGGCAATCGACTTAATTGACGATGTGATTACACAGTTAGGATAGAAAGCGGTAGCGCGAATTTATAATGCGTGACATTGAGTGGAGTTGTTAATGGAAAAAGCAACAATATTAGTCGTCGATGATACACCTGAGAATATCGATATTTTGATTGGTATTTTAGGTGATGATTACAAAGTCAAAGTGGCGATCGATGGCCCGAGGGCGTTAGCGTTAGTGACAAAATCGCGGCCTGACTTGATTCTGCTCGATGTCATGATGCCAGGTATGAATGGCTATGAAGTCTGCAAGGTGCTAAAGCAAGAGCCGCTGACCAGCCATATTCCGGTGATCTTCGTGACCGCCTTATCTGAAATTGCTGATGAAGCCCAAGGTTTTGCATTGGGTGCGGTGGATTACATTACTAAGCCTGTCAGCGCGCCTGTCGTTAAAGCGCGGGTTAAAACACATCTTGCGCTTTATGATCAAAAACGTCTACTCGAACAACAAGTTAAAGTTCGTACTCACGAATTAGAAGAAACCCGTTTCGAGATTATCCGTCGTCTTGGCCGTGCCGCTGAATACAAGGACAACGAGACGGGTCTACATGTTGTGCGTATGAGCCATTACGCCCGCATATTAGCGATAAAGCTCGGCTTACCGACAACCTTTTGTGACTTGATTTTTAACGCGGCGCCTATGCACGATATTGGTAAAATCGGTACGCCCGATGCTGTGCTGAAAAAGCCTGGGAAACTTGATGCGCAGGAATGGGAAATTATGCAGCAGCACGCCGCCATAGGTGCAGAAATTATTGGTGAACATAGCGATCCGTTATTGCAAATGGCCCGTCGTATCGCCTTAACTCACCATGAGAAGTGGGATGGTTCAGGTTACCCTAATGGCTTGGTAGGCGAAGAAATCCCCCTTGAAGGGCGTATCACCGCGATTGCGGATGTGTTCGATGCGCTGACTTCGCAACGGCCTTACAAGCAGGCTTGGACGATTGAAGCAACTATGGAGTTATTTGAAAATCAAGCGGGAAAACATTTCGATCCTAAGCTGGTGGAGGAGTTCAAGCAAATCCTGCCAGAAGCAATTGCCATTCGAGATACTTATTTAGAAAATTGATGCTCGAAGTGCATTGACTAAGGTAAAGGCGCCATTGGCGCCTTTATTCTGCTTCAATATTTTATACTAATCATATTAAATCAAAGCATTACGCTTCATCTAATGAGTAGGGCAGGGCTTGGATCGTTAAATGTGATTGTTCATCGTCGGCAAAACGTAGCTGAGTATCATTAGCCGTGTCATTAGGAAGTACGGCGGTTAACAAGACTTGGTTGCCGCGCTGTACAAACTCAATGATTTGACCGCCACGGCGAAAACTGTCTTCCATCGCGATTTCAAGGCCTGATGCTAGGGTGATTTGAAGACTAGTGTGGCCGTGCAAAATATACAGGGCGCGTTTATTACCACCGCGATATTTCATTCGCGCTATGGTTTCTTGTCCCATGTAGCAGCCCTTGTTGAAGCTGATACCGTTAACCGCTTGTAGATTACACATCTGCGGTACGTACTGGCTGGCATGGCTGGCGGCAAGGTTGGGGTAACCTGCTGCAATCTCTAACGCTTGCCATGCACTGGCGTCAAATACACTCAGTTCCGATTGCGCAACTAAAGCTGCCGCAGCATCTGGTGTTAATACTAAAATAAAACGTTCAGCGTCTTTTAAAATCGCACCATTTTCAATGAGTGTGAGCTCTTGCTGAATGTCACCAAAATGTTTGTTCACGAATTGGCTTGCCTGTTCACCGGCAACCCCGAGCAGAGTCCACTCAGCGGATGCATTGCTTAGGGTGGCTTTACTAAAAACGGCATATTTTTGTAACTGGGGTAAATCGACTTCGATGGCATCCTTTGGCATCAACATAAAGAGTGCATCTTGAATGGCAAAGGTTCTGAAACTGGCCAGCATTTTACCTTTAGGATCGCAATGCGCGCCCCAGCGCCATTGATCTGTGGCCAATGAGCTGATGTCTGTGGTCACTTGGCCATGGATAAAACTGCGGCCTTGTTCTCCAACGACTTTGATGAGGCCCAAATGAGATAAGTTGGCAAGCATAAGTGGAGGCAAGGTAGCGTCCAGATCCCAATGGGGCGTAGAAACTGAAATAGTCATAGCGAGATCCTGAAAATGAAGACGATGTGAGAGGCTAGATTGTAACGGAATTCCAGTTGGCTCAAAAGCATAAGGCGCACATATCTGTGAATGATCTGTGCGCCTTAATATGTGTGCTTTAGTCGATAGGCTTAAAGCGAGTGGAGTTTAAAGTTTAAAACAGCACGCGAGTACGCAATGTACCTTCAATGGCTTTGAGTTCAACTAAGGCTTCTTCCGCTTGAGTTGTGTCTACTTCCATCACGACATAACCAATTTCTGCGGTGGTCTGCAAATATTGGGCGGCGATGTTGATGCCTTTTTCCGAGAAGGCTTGGTTGATCTTGATCAACACGCCCGGACGGTTTTGGTGAATATGCAGCAAGCGCGAGGTGCCTTTATGCGTTGGTAATGACACTTCAGGGAAGTTAACCGCAGAAACGGTTGAGCCGTTGTCTGAGTATTTAGCGAGCTTACCCGCGACTTCGATACCAATGTTTTCTTGGGCTTCGGCCGTGCTACCGCCCACATGCGGCGTGAGTAGAACATTGTCTAAACCGCGTAGAGGACTGATAAATTCATCGTCATTCGATTGTGGTTCAACGGGGAATACATCGATTGCTGCACCTGCGAGGTGACGTTCTTTTAACGCAACGGTTAAAGCTTCAATATCGACTACAGTACCGCGTGATGCGTTGATAAAGATGCTGCCCTTTTTCATTGCTGCAAACTCGGCAGCGCCTATCATGTCTTTTGTTTGTGGAGTTTCAGGGACATGTAAGCTTACTACATCAGCTTGTGCTAATAGGAGTTCCAACGAATGGACTTGTTGTGCGTTACCTAGTGGCAGTTTGTCTTCGATATCGAAGAACACGACGCGCATACCTAAGGTTTCCGCCAGAATGCCAAGTTGAGTACCAATATGGCCGTAACCAATTACACCTAAGGTTTTACCACGCACTTCATAGCTGCCCGCTGCGGTTTTCATCCAGCCGCCACGGTGAGCGATAGCGTTGCGTTCAGGGATACCCCGCATCAACATAATGATTTCGCCAATCACGAGTTCTGCAACACTGCGAGTGTTTGAGAAGGGAGCGTTAAATACTGGGATACCAAGGGATTCGGCGGTGGCAAGGTCAACTTGGTTGGTTCCAATACAGAAACATCCTATCGCGATTAACTTCTCGGCACGTTTCAGCACCTCTGCAGTTAATTGGGTACGCGAACGAAGTCCCACAAAATGCGCATCTTTAATGGACTCAAGTAAGGCTTCATCGCTTAAGGAAGCTTTGTGGTATTCGATATTGGTGTATCCCGCACGTTCAAATACATCGACCGCAGATTGGTGGACGCCTTCCAACAGCAGGATCTTGATCTTATCCTTGTCCAGCGAATGTTTCGCCATGATATGGGTACCCTCTAATTAATAGAAATGTTTCTTATGATATGCTCACAACCTTCACCCACCAAAATAGCACTTTTTTTGCTCAGTGTGGAGGGCTAGATGGCTAAAGTTAATATTCTAAATTTAGAACAATATCGCATAAGAGGAAGAAACATTGAATAACAAAATCGCATGGTGCGGTATTTACCTCTCAGTTTTGGTGTGGTCGGCGATAAAACCCGCAGATCCTTTCACATGGTGGCTCGAAGCCTTACCTGCATTGATTGCTGTACCGATTTTATTCTTTACTCGCAAACGTTTTCCACTAACACCTCTAGTGTATTTTCTCGTCTTAATACACTGCTGTGTGTTGTTTGTAGGTGCTCATTATACTTACGCTGAAGTGCCGTTATTCGACACGATTGCGGATTGGATGGGTTCAGAACGTAATAATTACGATAAAGTGGGTCATTTTGCGCAAGGTTTTATCCCAGCCATGCTCGCCCGTGAAATTATGTTGCGTAATCAAGCTGTCAAACCTGGGGCTTGGTGCGCGTTTCTTGCTACTTGTTTTGTGCTCGCATTTTCGGCGTTTTATGAACTGATCGAATGGTGGGTTGCCGTGGCAACCGGCGAAGGGGCTGAAGCCTTTTTAGGGACTCAAGGCTATGTATGGGATACCCAATCCGACATGTTTCTTGCCCTCATTGGCGCAATTGTCGCGTTAGCTTTACTGTCTCGTTTTCAAGATAAACAAATCGCGAGACTCAAGCAGAGGATTTAGCGGCTAAAAGTGGGTGATGCTCTCTGTTTGAGTTGTAAGACTTTCTTCCCTGAAATATATGGTGTGAGTGTGATGACATTGAGTTGTCATACTTTAGTGTTGTTATTGTGTTTTCTTTGTGTTGCAACTTTGGATTGATAACGTCATAGTTGGAAAGTATTAGGTGCTGGGCGTTGGCCAAGTAAAACGGTATTTTTGACTGTTATTCCATTTTATTGTGGTGAGTTAGTCGAACCTACTAGCATTAAACAGGGAATAGTACATTTGGGTGATGTTTTTCAATCGTTAACTAGTCAGAATTAACTAGGTTAATGGAATGTTGAAAAATCTAACTAAAAAGACGAGTCAAACATACCATTTTGCAATAGAGAATACTTTTCAGGGAGGAGAGTCATTGAGCACAATTAATGAATTGGTTTTTTTACACCAAATGGCCGCGCCATGTCATTTAGCGTTACTCGCTGAATCCATAGGTTTGAAAACGCGAATAGTAAAGCATGCGGCTGAACTGGATTTAGACAAGAGTCGCCGTAGTTTTTATCTGATCACCCAAAAAGGTTCAGCATTAGATAACAAAGGGATACCTCTGTTAGCTTCGCGATTAGTGTCACATTTTCCTGTGGCGCTGTATCAAGTTGAGCGAGACTCCTTAGACCAAGAATCTGCAATGTTACTCGGCATTCGAGGTATTTTATTTGCCGATCAACGTATGGATCTGATGTTAACGGGTTTACGTAAAATGGTGGCAGAGGAACTTTGGTACGATAGAACTTTGCTAAGCAAAATGTTCCGCCGTGTCGTACAAAAGTTAGAAGGTAATAATGAAATGCCCTCTGATACTGTGGCTATGCTGCAGATGCTGACATCCCGTGAACGCACTATCATTCAATTCGTATCGAGTGGTGCGAGGAATAAAGAAATCGCTCATAGGTTATGTATCAGCGAACATACAGTGAAGGCGCATATTTCTTCTATTTTCCGCAAGACCCAGTCTCGTAATCGGGTTGAGCTTTTACGTTGGGCGCAAACCTATCAAACTCACTTTGAGCTGTGCAGTTAGTCAGTTAAAGATATTGGTCGTTAGCTTTTCGCTGTGAGTGGTTAATGATTGCTGGCATATCAACATAGAAAAGCGGGAATGTTTATTTAAACATTCCCGCTTTTTGTTTAACACCCATTTTATAAACCACCAAAGAGTTTAGCTGTGGTGGTTTAACAGTATTGATTAGTATTGCACTACAGTGGCAACGTTCATATTGCCTGATTGGTTCACGTTGATGCTGTTGTTAGTGCCTGCTTGAGAACCTAACACTAAGTTGTCATTACCCGTTTGAGTGATTGACAGGCTGTTATTGTCACCGCTAACGCCAAATGAATTTGAAGCAAATGAAGTGTCGCTATCGCCGCCTACCCAGTTACCTTTACCTGATTGAGTAATTTGCGCGGTGTTTTCATCACCTTCAATAATCAGGTCAATAACGTTAAGATCGCCACTTTGAAGTGCGCTGACATCGGCATTGTTGTTGCCAGTAACAGAAATCAATGTTTCGTTCTCAGCGCCATCTTGCTCAACATCAACTTCGTTATCGCTACCCACGGCATCTACATAAGCAAAGTTCTCATCGCCTTCTTGGCTGACTTCAATGCTGTTATCTTCACCATCAGCGAAGGCAATGATTTCGTTGTTATCGCCTTTAGAAGATAAATCGAAGTCATTATCTGCACCGTATGCACCAAAGGTCGCGAAGTTCGCATCGCCTTTTTGTTTCAAGTCAACGTCGTTGCTATCGCCCCATACTTGGAACTCCGCACCGTTGACATCGCCTTTTTGAGTGATAGTAATATCGTTATCATCACCTTGGATATCGGCCACTAAAGTATCACCGATAGTGTTGCCGCTGCCATTTTGAGTAATATCGACACTGTTGTCATCACCCGTAGTCATCGCAAGATAAGCCGTGTTGCCGTTACCTTTTTGATCCATTGAAATATCGTTATCGCTGCCGGCCAGTGCGTAAACGAAGCCAACATGGTTATCACCTTTTTGGACCATGTCTACTGTGTTGTCATTACCTGCAATACCTTTCGCTGCGCCAAAGTTATTGTTACCCGCTTGATTAACAGAAACGTCGTTGTTGTTACCCACGTTAGCGGTTAAGTCGAGAGCGATTAAACCTGCTTGGTTGTTGTCACCGATTTGTGTGATTTTACCGTCGTTGTTGCTGCCTTCAACGCGAAAAACTGCAAAGTTTGCGTCGCCTTCTTGCTCAACAAACACGCTGTTTTCAGCGCCAGTGATTTCAACTTGGCTTTCGTTGACTTCGCCTAATTGGTTAACGAATACCGTGTTATCGTTGCCAGTAACATCGCTACTGCTTTGGTTAAAGAAACCATTTTGCGACACATTTACATTGTTGTTGTCACCTACAACATTTGCACTTGCCACATGCCAGTCAACTTGTTGCGTTATTTGGACCTTGTTATCATCACCCGTTGAATTAATAGCCGCTTCATGCCACACACCGTCTTGGATGACAGTTGCGGTTTGAGCTGTACCTGTTTGCACAACCGCAGCAGCGTTAAGGCCACCCGTTTGTGAGACTAAAGTGTCTTGGGCTTGGCCTGACTGTACTACGCTAATTTCGCTCACTGTACTGGCAGCAAAAGCTTGACCGCTTAAACCTGTTGCAATGGCCAAAGCAATAAGTGATTTTTTAGCTTGTGATTTCATGTGACGCTCCCTGTTTAATATTGAGTTATTGAGATTGCAGCACCGTCCGCAATCTGTTGAATCGAAAAGTTGCCGCTTCCTAGTTGGTTCAGTTGCACGAGATTGTCATTGCCAATTTGTGTCACTGAAGCCGTATTTTGACTGCCGACTTGCAGTAGTTGGACTTCATTGTTTGAACCAATCTGTGTGATTAGCGCATCGTTATCATTGCCCACTTGTGTTACATCGGCCTTGTTATCGCTGCCTGACTGGAACAGTAATCCTTGGTTGGCAGTGCCTTGTTGAACCAGCTCGATAAGGTTATCGCGACCGGAACGTTCCAGTAATGCCTGAAGGGTTACGGGTAACTCGTTGACATTCAGCTCTTGTGCTGAAGTCATACAACTACAGAGCAAGATCAGCGGCACCAAAAAGCGTATAGAGGTATTTGGCACGGGTGACTCCTTGCATCAAATATCTTGGGCTGCTTAAAGCAACTTGCATCCCAAATTCAGACCTGAAGATACGAGTCCCGTTAATATGTCGCAATTGGCCAAACGGGTATTTATTCTAGAAAGGATTAACGGAAGGTAAATGATGGCTGTATTAATATCGTATTGATTAAATAGATTTTATATGTTTATTGACGTGTTTTTATTTAAGGGGTCTAGCCTAGTTGTCCTAGTAGTTAAGTCGTATTTGTTGTGAAGAGAGTATTTGATTTTTAAACAATGCAATAACAAGTGAAGGGAAATACATCGACTATCGCGTTTGCATTTTCTTGATAAAAAAGCACGCGTTTGTGCCAGCGAGAAACTGCTGTGGGGTTTAATTAACTGTAGCAACCTATGTCATTTACCCAGTGTGCAACAACAGGCTTCTTGTCTTTGCGGTAATGAATCCTAGGTTAAATAAAGGGACATTACTGTGAGCGGAAAATTAACCATTATTATGATTAAATTCCTTAATGGGGTAGAGAAAAGATTAATACTACTGTTTTATGCGAGATCAGTGCTTTTCTGGTTCTTTTAACTCTTCATGGAATGCTTCGGTACTGATTTGGCTTTTACGGTCTTCCAGTTGTTGCATCGCACTGTTATTACTTACAGTTAACGCATTGAAGCGAGTATTGATATCGTCCATTTCGTTAATGTATTCAGGATCGGTTTTCTCTTTATTTTGCCAATAACGCTTACGTTCTAATTTCTGCAATTCACTGGCGCGCAGAATTTCAAAATAGCTATTTTCCTGCTTAAGACGATATATCTCGCCGTCGAGTAACTGCAATAATTTTTCTTTAGAAATGGTTCGACTATTCAGTAGAGTGTGTAAGGGATCAACAGGAATGTCCCTTTTATCAGAGTCTACTTCAGTCGTTATCCCTAACTGGTATTCGATTTTATGTTGGCTAAATTCCTGCGGGCAAGCAGTTTGGCTAAAGACAATTTTGTCATCTTTACGGCATTTATAAATGGTATTTGCCTGTATTGCAGTGGGCAAAATAACACAAATTAGGGTGAGTATCAGTCTTGCCATGAGGCCACAAATCCTTTGTACACTTGCATAGCTATTATGATTTAATTGTTTGATTAAGCATGATAAATAGTGATTGTGACGTTTATATTATTATGCCTTTTTAACCGTTTATTGTTAGGTCGACGGGCTGTTAAGCCCAATAAATTAAAGGATTAGCCATGCATCATTATAAGGTCAAATTCACTCGTCAATGTCTGCCGCTAATCATTTACCTTAAATTAACATCTGCATCATACTATGGCGTAAATTTAGGGATAAAACCAGTTTTTTGACGCTTCAAATTTTTGGCGCTTGGATTGATTCTAAAGAAGAAAATAGCTTCTGGTCGAGCATTAGGTAAATAAAAAGGAGCGACTGCTCCTTTTTATTTATTGATAACGCTTAAGAGATTAGCGATCGAACCTTAAGTTGTCGATAAGTCGCGCTTTACCTATATAGGCGGCGGCCAAAATGACTAAGGTTTGGTCTTGGCTCTGCGCTTTCTCAAGCGTGTGGGCATGACGAATTTCCAGATAATCCGGCGTAAAGCCCGCCGCAATTAAACTGACTTTCGCTTGCTCGGTGACAGCATCAACACTCTGACCTTGTTTGATCCCTGCAGCCATAGCATCTATCGCCTGTTTTAATGCTGGTGCAGCGGCTTTTTCTGCGGCGGTGAGATAACCATTGCGCGAACTCATGGCTAAACCTGAGTCCTCACGTATGGTATCAACACCGATAATCTCAATCGGTAATGACAAGTCTTCAACCATAGTTTCAATGACTAATAGCTGTTGATAGTCTTTATTGCCAAAGAGTGCCACATCGGGCTGTACTATGTTGAATAGTTTACAGACGATAGTCGCAACGCCTCGAAAATGCCCCGGACGGCTAGCGCCGCAGAGCAGATCTGAAATACCTGGCACTTCAACATAGGTTTGTTGCGCTAAGCCCTTGGGATACATCACGGCTGGCGTTGGGGTAAACAGCAACTCAGCGCCCGCGGCGGTGAGGGCTTCACTGTCGGCGGCGAGTGTGCGTGGGTAGGCATCGAGATCTTCGTTCTGGCCAAACTGCATTGGATTGACGAAAATCGATACCACCACATGATCACAACGTTTAGCCGCTTCTTTCACTAAGGTGATGTGTCCCCGATGGAGATTGCCCATGGTCGGCACGAAGGCGACAGTTTCGCCCTTGGCACGCCATGCACGCACTTGAGTGCGAATATCATCAATATGGGCGCTAGTGATCATTGAGCCTTACCTTGCATAAATCTGTTATTTGTTAAAAGTGTGTTCTTCGCCAGGAAAAGTTCCTTGGGCAACTTCGTCGATATAAGCACGTACCGCAGAACGAATTTCACCGGTTTGTTTTAGGTAGTTTTTCGAGAAACGTGGAATGTAACCACTTGAAATACCTAACACATCATGCATCACCAAGATTTGACCGTCGGTCGATGCGCCTGCGCCAATTCCAATGACAGGAATCGTTAAGGCTTGAGTGATCGCCGCAGCGAGAGGCGCAGGGATACATTCTACGACTAATAGTTGAGCACCCGCGGCTTCTAAAGCCTTAGCTTCGTCGAGGATGCGCTGGGCATTTTCGGCATCGCGGCCTTGCACTTTAAAACCACCAAACACATGAACCGACTGAGGCGTCAAGCCTAAGTGGGCACACACAGGAATACCGCGTTCGGTAAGCTTAGTGACGGTTTCGAGTAACCAGTGTCCGCCTTCGACTTTGACCATGTTTGCGCCAGCTTGCATTAACTCAGTGGCGTTGACCATGGCTTGTTCTGGCGTGGCGTAACTCATAAAGGGCATATCGGCGATCAGCAGGGCACGTTCGATACCGCGACGAACACAGCGAGTATGGTAAGCGATTTCTGCTGTAGTGACGGGCAGGGTATCGTCATGGCCTTGGAGAACCATTCCCAAAGAATCGCCGACCAGCAGCACATCGACACCTTCGCTATCGAACGCGCTGGCAAAACTGGCATCATAGGCTGTCAGTGCCGTGAATTTTCTACCTTCCTGTTTGTATTTCAACAGGGTTGAGCTAGTAATTTTAGACATATGGATGATCTTCAAACCAAATAGAAGTGGTGTTATAAGCTAACTGAGGACGGACTTCAATGATCAATGCCCAGTTGTTGTAACTCGGCCAACATTTTTGTATCGATAAGACTGTCGATGGCAGTGTTGCACGGCAGAATCAGATCCGGTGCAATTGCGGCTAAAGGCACGAGCACAAAGCTGCGCGTTTTCATGCCGTAGTGGGGCACTTTGAGTCTAGGAATGTCAATGTTCTCATTACCATACAAGAGTAAATCGAGATCTAAGGTTCTAGGCCCCCAACGTTCTAGGCGGATTCGTCCTTGGGTGTTTTCAATATGCTGCAGTGCATCGAGTAAGGCTAATGGCATGAGATCAGTATCGAAACTCGCCACCGCGTTAATATAATCGGGTTGCACGACATCGCCCATGGGCGTCGAATGGTAATAGGGAGAAACGACGAGACTATTGCCTAAGGCTAAGGCGGACAATGCCATCACGGCATTGTCCAATTGCGCCTTGGGATCTTCAAGATTTGCGCCTAATGCGACGTAGACGCGGGGCATTATTCAGCCGTTTTAACTTTAGGTGTGCCATTCGCTTTAGGTGTGCTCGTCGGCGCTGAACCATCGGCATTAGGTGCACGAGGACGGCGACGACGTTGGGTGGCATTACGGTTGCGGTTTGGCGATTTACTGCCGCTACGCGCTATGGCTAAACGTTCTGTTTCATCGGCTTCGACAAATTGTTGCCACCAAGCGGCACTTTTAGCGACATTACCCGCTTCGACTTCGCCCCTGAGTAAGAGTAAATCGTATGCGGCTCTAAACTTAGGATGCTCCATCAGTTTAAAGGCGCGGGTGCCTTGGCTACGATCAAAGCGTAACTGCAACTGCCAAATGTCTTTTGCCGGCGTACTAAAACGGCGCGGAATACTAATGGTTTGGCATTGCTGCTCCATCACATCGCCCATGGCGGCAAAGAAGGCATCGTATAACGTCAGGCCACTTTCAACGGCAATATCTTCGGCGCGTTGACGCAGTGGATACCAGAGAAGCGCAGCATAGAAGAACGAAGGTGTGACCGGCTTATCTTCGTTAACTCTTTGATCTGTGCTCTTCATGATGGCCTGCACCATTTTCATGGTCGTACCTTTAGGATCATCTTTTAGCAGAGCGGCCACTTGCGGAAATAGCGGTGCGAATAACTTGTATTCTTGCATTAATTCGAAGTTGGCTAAGGCTTTGCCTGCAAAGAAGAGTTTTAACACTTCTTCGTACATGCGTGCTGCCGGAATATCTTTGAGCAGCGGCGCTAATTGTTTAATCGGCGCGGCTGTGACGGTTTCGATACCCATGTTGAGTTTAGTGGCGAAACGCACTGCCCTTAACATACGCACCGGATCTTCACGGTAACGGGTTTCTGGATCGCCAATGAGTCTCAGCGTGCCCGCTTTGAGATCGGCCATACCGCCGCCATAGCTGCGAATCGAGTAATCGCTGATATCGTAATAGAGGGCATTGACGGTAAAGTCGCGGCGCTCGGCATCTTCATCGATTTCGCCATAGACGTTATCGCGCAGCAAACGCCCTTCGGCATTGGCTTTAGAGACTTTCTCATTACTTTCGCCGTGGTGACCACGGAAGGTGGCGACTTCAATCACATCGCGGCCGAAAACAATGTGTGCTAAGCGGAAACGGCGACCGACAACACGGCAATTACGGAATAATTTTTTGATTTCTTCCGGTGTTGCATTGGTCACTATGTCGAAATCTTTCGGTTCAATCCCTAAGAGTAAATCGCGTACACCGCCGCCGACTAAATAGGCTTTAAAGCCAGATTTATTCAGTCTGTATAATACCTTAAGGGCATTCTCACTGATTTGTTTGCGCGAGATGGTATGGGCATCTCTTGGTACTAACTCTAAACTCAAAGCACCGGAACTTTGTTCAGGTGTTGTTGGTTCAATCTGAGCTGGAGTCGGAGCGGTCGTTTTAGGCGCGTCTTCAAATAGCTGTTTGCAGAATTGGCTGATACGGCGAAAAATGGGACACCTCGAAATATGATCTGTTATTTGATTAAAAATCTGGCGGCTATCATATACCAAATGCGGCCTAATGAGTATATCAGGGCTCGATCAGTATCTCAGATTGTTGCGGTATAGTGGATAATTGAAACTGATCCACGGCTTGAGCGAGCATTTGTGCCACAGAGCCGCGGGTTTCGACGGGTGTTTGGCCTAAAAATGTCAGTGCCGCATTGAGGCTCGCCTGTGGATTAAGTGTATCAATTGCCTGTGCATGATTCTGTTTTGAGAGCTTAAAGCCTTTACTTAAGCAGGCGAGTGGCAAGTGCAGCCATTGCGGTGCGGCTAAACCAAAGCTTTGATACAAACTCAGTTGGCGACAACTGGCCTCGATTAAGTCGCAGCCTCGAACCACTTCGGTGACCCCTTGATAAGCATCGTCGAGTACCACGGCCAATTGATAGGCGTACAGACCATCACTGCGTTTGATGATGAAATCCTCTGCGGCAAAATGGCGATCAACGCAAATATGGCCCATTAGATTATCATCAAATTCTTGCACTTGCGCCGTGTTGACGATTCGTACCGCACCCGACCTGACAAGATTTGCAGACTGGGTTTGTGGCAATCGGTGGCAGCGGCCATCGTACACGCCGCCCATGGCTTGAATTTGCTTGCGACTACATTGGCAGAAATAGGCTTTATCTTGGGCGAGCAGCGAGTCAATTTGTGCTTGATAAGCCGCTGTGCGCTGGCTTTGATACAGAGGCACATCATCCCACTCAAACCCATAGGCTTCTAAGGTGCGTAAGATATCATCGGCGGCACCTTTGACTTCCCGCAGTGGGTCTATATCTTCGATGCGGATCAGCCATTTACCCTGTTGCGAGCGGGCGCGCAGATAGCTGCCAAGGGCGGCGATAAGCGAGCCAAAGTGCAAGGCACCCGAAGGCGAAGGCGCAAAACGGCCGACATAGGGGCGAGAAGTTAAAGTTGGAGAAGATAAAGTCGCCATAGTACTGAGTAAGCAGCTAGTGTCAGTCAAAGTGGGCGTATTTTAGAGGGATACAAGGATAAAAGCGAATCGGGGTAAATTGGAGTGAGCTTGGCTTAAGCTCGTCGAGTTTACGAGTTGCTAGAAACAAATAGGCGGGGAAATCCCCGCCCAGTATGCTTGATTAACCAGCCATTTGTTTCTCTTTGATCTCTGCAAGCGTTTTACAGTCGATGCATTGATCGGCTGTTGGACGCGCTTCGAGACGGCGGATGCCGATTTCGATACCGCAAGAATCACAGAAGCCGAAATCGTCTTCTTCAATTTTTTGCAGTGTTTTTTCGATTTTTTTGATCAGCTTACGTTCTCTATCGCGAGCACGAAGTTCGAGGCTGAACTCTTCTTCTTGTGCTGCACGGTCAACAGGATCGGGAAAGTTTGCGGCTTCGTCCTGCATGTGGCTAAGAGTACGGTCGACCTCTTCACGCAACTGATTGCGCCAAGCTTCAAGAATTGTCTTGAAGTGACCCAGTTGCTTAGCGTTCATATACTCCTCACCCGGCTTTTCCTGGTAAGGATTTACACCTGCGATAGCGAGTACGCCAAGTTTTTTGGTGCCTTCAGGCATAACGCATCTCCTGTAATCATTTGCGTTTGTAGGGCGTCCTTAAGAACGGCCGCTATCTATAGCAGAATCTTCACATCGAGGCAAACTTTTCATTCTGCTTTGATTGAATTTTTTGACTATGTTCGCTAATTCAAATGAAATCAAATTTAACTCAGCCTTAACATCATACTCGTACATCGCAGGCTTGGGCTAGGTGAATCTCTGTAGGGGAGATTTTACAGCGATAGGCTAGCACTTCAACGCCGGCTAATACAGCCATTTTCAGTAACTTAGCATATTCAGGGTCGATATGTGCTGCGGGGGCAACACTGAATATTTCACTGTGCTGCACCACAAATAGCAATACGGCTCTATGGCCTTGGCTCACCATGTGCATCAATTCACGTAAATGTTTTTGACCGCGTAGGCTCACAGCATCGGGAAAATAACCTTGGCCATCTTCGAGCAAAGTACAACTTTTGACTTCTATATAACAGGCGGGTTTTTGAGCACTCTGTAGCAGGATATCAATGCGGCTATTTTCATCACCATATTTAACTTCACGGCTTAGGCTGTCATAACCCGTGAGCTCCTTGATGATACCTTTATTGATGGCTTCTTCGGCTAAGGTGTTCGCTTGACCCGAGTGGATGCCGATTAAACCCGCATCTGGCGTGGTCATCAGTTCCCATGTATGGGCGTACTTACGTTTAGGGTTATCAGAGGTAGAAAACCATACGGTTTCACCCGGATACAGGCAATTACGCATAGAACCCGTATTGGGGCAATGCAGGGTGATTTCACTGCCATCGCTTAGCTGCACATCGGCCAGAAAACGCTTATAGCGGCGCAATAAAATGCCCTGTTGTAGTGGCGGTGTAAATTCCATCGGTAGACCTATCTCGGCTGTTCTAGGTCCAAAGCCTAGCAAATTTCGCAAATGTTTACAGATTTTACCTGAGTAACTTCAGCCAATCGCTTTGCGTCATCGCCTGCTAGCAGTAAACTGCCGCCATAAAGTTTGTTCTGATTGCTGATTGATTGTTCTGATTGATTGTTCTAAAACGAATCGAAAAATAAGGATCCCTAATGAGTGAACTAAAAGTAACTGAATTGATGAAAGTGCAATTAACCAAAGAAGCACCGGCAGCCCACTGGGGCAAGGCTGATGTGACTTATACTGCCGACGGTGCGCAAATTCATTTAGCAGGTGGCGATGAGCTGCGTCAAATTCAAATGGCGGCCCGTAAACTGCGCAGTCAAGGCATTAGCAGTGTGGAATTAGCTGGGCAGTTTTGGGATCTCAATAGCCAATGGGTATTTGCCCAAGGTTTCGCGACGGCAAAACCAGGCTATCAAATCCACTGGTGTGGTGATGAGTCTGTACAAGCAGAATTGCAACGTCGACTCGATGTGGCAACCTTTGCCCGTCAATTGATCAACGATACGCCTGAAAACCTGTCGCCAGTGAAACTCGCCCAGCAAGCCGCAAAATGGTTGGCTGACGTTGGTGGCGACAAGGTGAGTTATCGGATTATCGAAGGTGAAGCGCTGCTTGAAGAGCAGTGGATTGGTATCCATGCCGTCGGTCGCGGCAGTGAGCGTCCACCGGCAATGTTAGAGTTAGACTTCAACCCATTAGCCGCCGATGCACCTGTGTCTGTGGCGCTTGTGGGTAAAGGGATTACCTTTGATTCTGGCGGCTACAGTATCAAAGCTTCTGAAGGCATGTTAGGCATGAAATGCGATATGGGCGGCGCGGCGACTGTGACTGCAGCACTTGGTTTAGCGATCAAGTCTGGCCTCAACAAACGCGTTAAACTCTTCTTATGTTGTGCTGAAAACTTGATCAGCGGTCGTGCCTATAAGTTAGGTGATATTCTGACCTACAAAAATGGTGTAACAGTTGAAGTGGTGAACACGGATGCGGAAGGGCGCTTAGTGTTGGCCGATGGCCTACAAGCCGCTTCTGCTACAGGCGCACCTTTTATTATCGATGCAGCGACCCTTACTGGCGCCGCTGTGATGGCGGTGGGTTCTAACTACAACGCGATTTTCTCGCCACAGGCGGATGTGTTGCAACTGGCCCAGCAAAAAGCCACTAGCGTTGCCGAGCGCGTATGGCCGCTGCCGCTGGATCCTTGGCACAAAGAAATGTGTCCATCTGCCTATGCTGACACCGCCAACAGCCGCGCAATGAAAGGCGGTGGTGCAGGTGGTGCTTCTAATGCTGCTGGTTTCTTATGGCGTTTCGTGTCACCCGAAGCTAAATGGTTACACGTTGATTTAGCAGGCGCTTTTGAAGATTCAGCTTCTGCCATGTGGGGCGCGGGTGCAACGACCCATGGCGTATTGACTATTAGTGAATTGATTAAAGGCTAAGCCTAGCTAGTGAATTGATTAAAGGCTAAGTCTAGCGCTAAGACTAAGTCAGATATGTTAGCTAAAGATCCATTAAGGTTCTGTGGCTTTGATTAAAACCGCCTACGGGCGGTTTTTTATTGGTTGAAAGATTAGAACACTCGTTTACTTGGCGTTTTAGCGGCTTCATGGCATGTTATGGCTGAGCATTTTTAATCGGGAAACATGATGATAACTATACGAAAAGCAACGAAAGCGGATGCTCAGGCCTGCTGGGATATCCGCAATGCGGCTATCAATAAGGGCTGCGCTGGATTTTATGATGCGGGCGATCTGGTGATTTGGACCGAGGGCGAACTGACCGAGCAATTTAGCCGTATCGTCGATGCACATTTTTATGTGGCAGAGTTGTCCTCTGACGAGTCGCAGCTTAAGACTGTGGTCGGCACTGCCATGTTGGATGAACCCTATGCTCAGTTAGAAGCCTTGTTTGTTTCACCCGATGCTATGGGGTTAGGTGTCGGCAAGGTATTGCTACAATTTATTGAAACTATGGCTTTTAATCAGGGGATAGCCCAACTCAGATTGGAGTCAACTTTAAATGCGGTGGATTTCTATCGCCACTGTGGTTTTGGTGGTGAAGGTTTAGAGGAGGAATCTATCTACTGTTCGCCCAGAGGAATAGCCTTAGAGTGTATGGTGATGTATAAAAATCTAGGGCGGTCTTTTGCCTGCTAGGGCGCCGCGTTGCGGCTACGGATAACGGCACGCATCAAACGGCTACAGAACGTCACTTTTTGACTCACGATTTATGCAACGGGCTTTGCTCTTACTGTGAGCGCAGCGTTCTGTGAGTGAGTTTACGAATGTTCTGTTTTCCTAGAATCTAGAGCTTATTTTCTGAGAGGTTGCTGACATATTCGAGGGAATCAACAGATCAAGCATAGATGTGGAATTCATTCTTCATAAAAGGTTGCTGACATACTCAAGGAAATCAACAGATCAAGTATGGATGTGGAATTAACTCTGAAGACTTAAAGTTACGTTAAAAGGTTGCTGACATACTCAAGGGAATCAACAGATCAAGATGGGGGAATTAACTCCCAAGAGTATGCCAACTATCGTTCTTTCGCCTGAAATCCCGATGCCGACAAGATTAGCGCGAGTGGCTTAAATAAAACTTAATCCATTGCAAAAAAAGACTTTATTTCCTTAGCCTTTAGTCAAACTTACCCACAAATCCTCAAGGTTTCAGTTCGCCTCTGGGGTATTAAGTTGTTGACGTTTTTCCATCAAATCTTTAATCAAAGGCGTGAGGATCAGCTCCATCGCCAGCGACATTTTGCCGCCGGGGACGACGAGTGTGTTGACCCGTGACATAAATGAACCTTGGATCATATTGAGATAATAGGGGAAGTCGACATTATTGATACCGCGGAAGCGGATCACCACAAAGCTCTCGTCTAAGCTCGGAATATCTTTGGCACTAAATGGGTTAGAGGTATCGACCGTCGGTACTCGCTGAAAGTTAATGTGAGTGCGGGAGAACTGTGGCGTCATGTGCTTAATATAGTCGTCCATACTGCGCACAATTGACCCCATGACTTTTTCACGGCTGTGGCCACGCTCCGAAGTATCGCGGATAATTTTTTGGATCCACTCTAAGTTGACTATGGGGACCATGCCGATCAGCAAGTCCACATGCTGGGCGACATTGGCATCACCAGTAACTACGCCGCCATGTAAGCCTTCGTAGTAGAGCATATCGGTATTTTCAGGTAGTGGTCGCCATTGGGTAAAAGTGCCAGGCATCTGGTTAAAAGGCACTGCCTCATCGAAGGTGTGTAAATAGCTGCGGGTTTCACCTTGGCCTGTGGTGCTGTAATCGCGAAAGCATTGCTCTAAACGAGCAAAGTTATTAGCCTCTGGGCCAAAATAGCTAAGATTGCGGTTTTCAGCTTGGGATTTGCGGATCATGACTTCCATTTCGGCGCGGGTAAAATGATGAAAACTGTCGCCTTCGACAAAGGCGGCGTTGATCCCGAGTTGGCGAAAAATATGGCTAAAGGCAGTCGTGGTGGTGGTGGTTCCCGCGCCTGATGAGCCTGTAACTGCAATAATGGGATGTTTTGCTGACATTTTTTCTACCTAGCTAGGAACCAAAAGAGCCGCTTATGGGTAAGCGATAAAAACGCGAGTACTATTTATACGGTACAGAGGTAGGACTGGTCAATCTTGCTGCTGTGCTATTTGATCCGCTGAACGTATGGCGAAGGATTCATCGTCTTCACTGTACTCTAATTTCAGCTTACCTTGCTTAAGTGCTTGTTGACATTGGATTATAGCTTGAGCAAGTTCCTGTTCATCCAGACTGGCAAAGCTGCCATCCTCCACTTGACCTAAGAGATATTCGCGGATCACATTGGCGAGCGTTTCCTTGGGGAGTTGTAACAGGGTTTCATAGGGAATGAGCATCGGTGTTTCCTTGGGTGATATTGTCGCCGTTGATTGGGTCTGCGCTAAGTGAGTCAACACTTTGATCGCCTAATAAAAAATGTAAGATCCGTCGCTCAAGGTAGAAGCGCGGTTTCCAAGGTGTACCGCCTTCGATAAAGCCGACATGGCCGCCATAGGGGTGCAGTTCGTATTCCACATAGCCCGACAATTGACTTGATTGGGGGATCACTTCATCTGTCATAAAGGGATCGTCCTTAGCATGTATGATGAGCGTCGGTTTAGTTATACGGCTGACAAAGGGTAAACCACTGGCACGCGTATAGTAATCGTCGACGCCGTCAAAGCCGTGTAATGGCGCTGTGACTTTATCGTCAAAATCATAGAAGGTATTTAAACGGTCGACCTGCAACTGGCTTAGCGGCATAGAGATGGCTAAGTCGGGATCATTCAGTTTATGGCTTATCTTCTGTTGCAACTGTTTGATTAAATAACTTTGATACACCTTTGAAAAGCCATTTTCCAAGCGTTTAGCACAGGCTGACAATTGCAGCGGCGCAGAGACAACCACAGCGCGGGCTAATAAACTATCATCCTGATATTCGCCTTGATACTTAGTCAGCACATTGCCGCCTAAACTGTAACCTACGGCTAATAAGGGCGATTGCGGATACGCGCTTTTCAGTGTCGATAGACTAAACTGTAAATCGTCCGTATCGCCACTGTGATAACTGCGGGCGAGGCGATTAGCCTCACCCGAACAACTTCTGTGATGGTGCACGACGGCTGCGAGTTGCTGTTCCTTACAGGCTTGCAGTATCCGCCGCGCATAATGGGATTGAGCACTTCCTTCTAAGCCGTGGATGATCACCACGATCGGTTTGCCAGACTGTGGAACATCCTGCCAATCTAAATCGATAAAATCGCCATCGGGTAACTCTAAGCGCTGCCGCTGTAATGCTGGTTTGGCCACTTTAGTGAATACGGGTAAAATCGTTTGTATATGGGGGCTCTTGGCCCACCAAGGTGGCATAAAGGAATTTGGCATAGATGTTTATCTTGGTATCGGCTATTGCTGAAAATTAAAACGTGTGTTTAATTTATACCCAAACCAACTCAAAATGCTGAAATTCGTATTTTGAGGTCGCTTGGGTATAAACTCGCGGCCATTGTAGCACAATTGTTTTTTATGCTGATATTTAGGCCGACATTTAGGTTGATAATTAGGAGATAGAGATGAAGCGACGAACCTTTATAATGGGTGCGTTTGCCGGTACGGCTGCGTTAGCCTTAGGGGTTAATCTCTATTCTCCTGAGTTTAGTTTGCCCGAGGATAGCGAAGGTAAAGATTATCGTTTGTTGTTTAGCGTGCTTTTGCCTGTGATGCTCGACGGCGCCTTGCCTGATGTGGCCATCCATAAGTTAGCGGCGCAAAACCGCACTTTAGATGCCATCAAACAGTCGATTGCTGTGTTACCCGATGAGCAGCAGACCGAATTGTTTGAGCTGCTCGATATGCTCGAAAATCGTCTTGGTTTACTAGTACTCACCTCGAGCATGACGCCGCTATTGATGCGCTCTCCCGCCGAGTTAACTGATATGTTAGAAACCTGGCGCCACAGTTATTTTGCTTTGTTACAAACGGCTTATCTCGGATTGCGCGAATTAGTGATGGCAAGTTACTACGCTTGTCCTGAGCACTGGAGCCGCCTGCATTATGCCAAGCCTGAGCTGTTCAAATAGCGAGTCCATTTTTAACCTAATTAAACGCCGAATAATAAGCATTTTACCCGCGACAGTGGAGCACTCAAGTTGGCAATCATAGATCCTATAGTGAATGGTTTAAACTCTGGTTGGTTGCACACTGATGCGAGCCAATTGCAAGAAAACCAGCAGTTTGAAGCTGATGTGATTATTGTCGGCACAGGTGCTGGCGGCGGTGTGGCGGCTGAAATCCTCACCCAAGCAGGGCTGAGCGTGATCATGATTGAGGCGGGACCGCTAAAATCCTCCAGCGATTTTAATATGGAAGAGCGGGTCGCTTATCCCAACTTGTATCAACAAGCTGCGGCGATGAAAACCGCCGACAAGGCGATTGGGATTTTTCAAGGTCGCGCAGTCGGTGGTTCAACCACAGTTAACTGGACCACTTCTATTCGCACGCCGACCGAGGCGTTAGCCTTTTGGGCGCAACATAAATCGGTTGTTGGGCTTAATCGCGAGAGTTTAGATCCTTGGTTTGAGCAAATGGAACAACGGCTCAACATTCATGAATGGAATTATGAGCCTAATCGCAATAATGCCGCCCTGAAGCAAGGTTGTATCAATCTTGGCTGGGAATACACTGTGATTAAACGCAATGTGGCGGGTTGCTGGAATACCGGCTATTGCGGCATGGGTTGTCCGGTCAATGCGAAGCAATCTATGCTAGTCACTACGATTCCCGCGGCACTTGAGAAAGGCGCGCAGCTGATCAGTCGCGCTAAAGTGACTAAGATTGAGCACCATAATGGCCAAGTGTTTGCGTTAAAGGCGCAGGCGCTGGATGTGAATTTACGACCCACTGACGTTGAGCTGTTATTTAAGGCTAAACATTATATTTTGAGTGCGGGTGCTATCCATACACCGACGATTTTGATGCGTTCGCAAGTGCCCGATCCCCACCAACTTTTGGGTAAACGCACCTTTTTACATCCTACTTTGTTATCCGGCGGCGTATTTGCCGATTCGATCAATGGCCATAGCGGTGCGCCGCAATCTATCTATTCCGATGAATTTGTGTGGAACAATGGCGCCGATGGTGAGCTGGGTTATAAACTTGAAGTGCCGCCGGTGCATCCGATTTTAATTGCCTCTAAAACCTTAGGTTATGGTACAAGTCATGCTGAGTTAATGTCACAATTCAATCAGTTGCAAGTGACTATCGCTTTGATCCGCGATGGCTATCATCCCGACAGTCAAGGCGGTGAAGTACACTTAACGGATAAGGGTTTTGCTTTAGATTATCCGCTGACCGATGCCTTTTGGCGGGCCGCGAGACGCGCTTTTGCCAGTATGGCGGAGTTACAATTCTCGGCTGGCGCCTTAAAAGTGTTGCCGATCAGCGATGGCATGCCTTACTTATCCTCGTGGAAAGACGCCAAAGAGAGCATTGCGCAGATGTCACTCGCGCCACTGCGCACTATCGTTGCATCGGCCCATGTGATGGGCGGTTGTCCCTTCGGCGAAGATGAAAAGCTTTCTATGGTCAACAGTTATGGTCAGTCGCACTATCTAGAAAATTTATCTGTAATGGATGGTTCTATCTTCCCGACCAGCCTTGGCGCTAACCCGCAACTGTCGATTTATGGCATCACGGCACGTAATGCCACAGCACTTGCGCAAAAGCTCACTGACGGTAAAGGGTGATGTTATCTTATCAAAATGCAGCTTAGCTTGATAAAGCTTGATGGGGTGTGAATGTCTGAAAACACATTACGGGAAGGTGGTTGCTTATGCGGGGCGATTCGTTATCAGATAGAAGGTGAACCCTTTGATGCGGATTATTGCCACTGCCGTTCGTGCCAAAAAAGCACGGGCTCTGCATTTGGGGCTTGGATGGATTTTAAACTCAGCCAAGTGATTTGGCTTAAAGGTCAGGTGACTGAGTTTGCATCGTCCGAGTTTATTCGCCGTGGATTTTGTGACAAGTGCGGTACATCGTTAACTTACCGACATACTCAATATCCTGATTATTCGACCTTGAGCATAGCGAGTCTGGACGATGCTAATCAAGTTCAGCCTAAGTACCATATTTATACTGAGAGTCAGCTGAACTGGTTGGTGATCAAGGATGACTGTGAACGCTATCCGCAAGGCCGCAGCCGTTAGCGGCTCAGATGATCATAGTGTTAATTTGATTGAGTTTGAGCTAACATGGTTGAGCTTGTTTTAACTTGATTAACTTAGATCAGGGCGCAATGAGGCCGATTTCGTTGGCGTCAATGTCACTGAGTCCAAACAGGCTTAAGTAGCTCACTAGATTTGTCGCTTGGCCGCTTGGGCTGAGTTCATTGAGTTTATTTAAGATGGTTCGCTGCGCTTTACGTTCCATCATCAGCTCAACGGCGAGCATCTGCTGATACTCTTGCTCATTCAGGCTGGACTTAGCCAGTTTGCGTAATTTGCGGTAGGGCATGAGAAACCTTTCATCCCATTCACCCACAGCAGTCATCAGTGTTTGCCATTGGTCCGTGCTGTATTGCTGCGGCCCAGACACATCCATAGTGATATCTAAATATTGTGCCAGTAGCAGTAGATTGACGTTCACCTGACAGCTATTTTGCAATTCGAGACAGAGCGCTTTGTTTTGCGCATAGCTCATATCACACCATTGCCAGAGTTGACTGTCGAACTGGGTTAAAACCGCCATACTATTTCCTTGTATTGCCGCTGCTACTGACTTTTATGTAAAAGAACGCTGGAGTTATTGTTGCTCCATAACCTCTTGCTCCATTGCATCTATCTCTTCTTGCAACTCGAGCCATTGCATTTCACTGTCTTCTAAGGTTTGCGTCAAGCTCGTTCGCTCGGTTAATACCGAGGTTAGCTTGGCTTTGTTATCTTGATCATACAATTCGCTATCGGCCAGCAAGTGTTCTAGCTCGGCGAGGCGTTCGCTCAGCTTTTGTTGCTCGGTTTCTAACTTAGTTTGTTTGCGCTTGAGCGGCGATACCTTTTGGCGGATTTCGGCCTCGAGGCGTTTTTGCTGTTTTTTATCGGCGGCAGGTTTGATCTCGTCGCTGGTGCTGTTTTGATTCGAGTTGGCTTTCGCCGCATCGAGCAACCATTGGTGATAATCGTCTAAGTCACCGTCGAAGGCGCGCACTTCACCTTGATCGACCAGATAGTAATCGCTACAGGTTAATCGCAGTAAATGCCTATCGTGCGAGACGACAACCATAGCACCTTCAAAGGTTTGCAGTGCCATTGTTAGGGCGTGGCGCATCTCTAAGTCTAAATGGTTGGTGGGTTCATCGAGCAGCAATAGGTTAGGGCGTTGCCAAACTAATAGCGCTAACACTAAACGGGCTTTCTCGCCGCCAGAAAAGGGGCGCACAGGTGAAAGCGCCATATCGCCATTAAAGCCAAAACCGCCTAAGAAGTTACGCAACTCTTGCTCTCTGGCATTGGGTGCCAGACGTACTAAATGCTGCATCGGCGTGTCGTCGAGGCGTAAAAATTCGATTTGATGCTGGGCAAAGTAGCCGATATTGACGCCAGGATTAGGTTCATACAAACCTGTCATTGGCGATAATTGACCCGATAACAGCTTAATTAATGTCGATTTACCCGCGCCGTTACGGCCGAGTAAACCAATACGCGCACCTGGTACTAAGTTTAAATGCACCTTGCTAAGGATTGGCTTATCGCTATAACCGATCGCGACTTGCTCCATCTTAATCAGTGGATTGGGCAGGGCTTCTGGGACGCGAAACTCCATATAAAAGGGGCTATCGGCTTGAGACGGCAACAACTCAGTCATGCGCTCTAGTGCCTTTAAGCGGCTCTGCGCTTGTTTGGCTTTACTTGCCTTGTAACGGAAACGGTCAACGAAGGACTGCATGTGCGCACGTTCTTTTTGTTGTCGTTCGAAGGCGACCTGTTGTTGCGACATTCGTTCGGCACGAATGCGCTCAAAGGCACTGTAATTGCCTTTGTAAAAATTGAGTTTTTGATTTTCAACGTGGACGATTTCATCAACGATTTCATCGATAAAGTCCCTATCATGGCTGATTAAAATCAGCGTGCCTTGATAGGACTTAATCCAACCTTCGAGCCAGTACATGGTATCTAAGTCCAAGTGGTTGGTTGGTTCGTCGAGGAGCAATAAGTCAGAGCGGCACAGCAGCGCTTGGGCTAAGTTGAGGCGCATACGCCAACCACCCGAAAAGCTTTTGACTGGATTGCTTTGCTCGGTTTCACTAAAGCCCAGACCCGCTAACAATGAACCCGCGCGCGAATGAATCGCATAACCACCGATAGCGTCGATTTTGCCGTGTAGGAGTGCGATGGCATTGCCGTCGTTATCTTCTTGGGCCTTGTGTAATAAGGCTTCTAATTGACGATATTCGCTATCGCCATCGATCACATATTCCAGTGCCGAGACGTCGAGCGCAGGGGTTTCTTGGGCCACAGTGGCAATTTGCCAGCCAGAAGGCAGACTAAATTCACCTTTATCTAGGCTTAAGTGACCTAAAATTAATGCGAGCAGTGAAGATTTGCCTGTGCCGTTAGCACCGACTAAACCGACCTTATGGCCGGGATAAATCGTGAGAGAGGTATCATCTAGCAGGGTTTTGCTGCCACGGATTAATTGCGCTTGGTTGATGCTGATCATTAACTACAACTTGGTTAGAACGTAAATTCGTCAGGGCACAGATAATAGCGTACAACCCCGTATCAAACCACAGCCTGACCCGATAACTCGGACAATTATTCGACTTTTCAGGACGATCTTCAGTGAATCGCATCACATCGACCTAAGGCCTCATACTTTCAGGTAACACTGGCATTCAATCATCAGTGTGGCAAAATAGCGCCAATTTCTTCGGCCGAGTCCCTTGGCCCTGCTATCTGGTCCTTTATCTATTATGACAAACACTAAAATCAAAAAGCGTTTCGTAGCCGGTGCTAAGTGCCCAAAATGCAGCGCCAAAGACAGCATTTTACTCTACAAGGAAAACGGCATCGAAACCGTTGAATGCACAGAGTGTGATTACCGTGAACAGCAAACCGATGAAAAGGTCACAGAAAAAGCCACCGGCGCTGTGATCGGCGTGTTTAAGCCGGATTAGGTTGAAGCTTTAATTCATCAAAGTTAGTTTCGTAAAATATTCACAACATGTGCAGTGTCGATTGGCAATATTGCTCCAGCGACACGCCGCCTATTGTTTTTAAAATAAGCTTCCCTGAGGGCTCAACGGTGGCATTCATGCCACCGACGGTCATTTCCGTAATAATGCCAATCCTAACTAACCCTCTCGCTGCCCGTTCTGCTAAAAAGCTATTGCCCCAAAGCAAGATAACTTTGTTGTCAGTTTGCAGCATGAATTGTCATTGTCTCCCCTGTGACTCGCCATAAACTCGTCCCTGAGGGCTCGACGACGGCATCCATGCCGCCAACGGTCACAGTTGCAACAATGCCAATCTTAATTAACCCTATCGCTGTTCGATTAGCTAAAAAGCTATTGCCCCATTCCTCGTTAGCAAAGTGGCATCTAGCTCACTTCAACATCAATATGTTGACCCAATTTTAGTAATGCTACAGAGTTTTCGCATTATCAGTTTTATCCAACCGCAATTACTTAGCCAATCAGAAAATGTGGTAAAAGTACCAGCCTGAATACGAGGCCAGAATGCTGTCTATTAAGGTCAGAAATCAGTCTGCAGTGAGCAGGGAAACATGAGAAACCTAAAACAATATCAACTAATTACCCATCAAGCCGCATAAAAAATCACTACCGCAAAAAAGCAAATTCCTATAGCATTATTCATACACATTTACACGGATGTGGCAGCGGCCAAGTCCAACAAGCGATTTATGCCCTGCAAACAGCGCAGCGCATAAATACTAAGACGTTACATTTACTAGGGAAGTTAGCCAACATGGCAAAAATAAATCCTTTCAAACCAAATAGCCCAGTACCGCCTGGTATGTTTGCTGGTCGGATAGCTGAAATCGAAGCGCTTGAAAATGGACTTAACCAAACAAAGCATGGCAATAGTTCAAATTTCCTCATTACTGGTGAAAGGGGAATAGGCAAATCATCTCTCATCGGTTATATAAAACCAACCGCACAGGGGTTTATCAAAAGCTCCGATTACGAGAAATTTAACTTCGTGGTTGTCAACACGGTTATTTCAAATAAGTCGACACTTATTAGTTTTATTAAGCTTCTTGAACGCAATCTAAAAAGAGAACTAGAAAAAATAGGGAAAGCTGAAAAAGTAAGAGCCTTCTTTAGTGATACTTGGTCATTCGTTCAAAGATTGAAAATTATGGACTCAGGTATAGACAAAGCTCAAGCCAGTGATGACTTAGATCTTATTATTGACGACTTCTCCTATTCGTTAGCTGAAACGTCTAAACGAATAACTAATCCTGAAAATGGGGAAGTTGCAAGGGATGGCATTATGATCGTCGTGGACGAAGCGGATAATGCGTGTCCAGACCTTCATATCGGCTATTTCTTCAAAGTAGTAACAGAGCTCTTGCAACAAAACGGTTGCGAAAACGTAATGTTCATTGTTGCGGGATTGCCTGATGTTGTAGAAAAACTAACAGCCTCGCATGAGTCATCTATGCGAGTTTTCACTCAATTAGTCGTAGAAGAATTGAAGCCTGATGACAGAAAATACGTAGTTAATCGTGGCTTGGAAGTGGGTAACGAGCAAAACGAAGAAAAAACAACTATCACGACAGATGCTAGAAATATGATTTCTACCCTTTCTGAAGGGTATCCACATTTCATTCAGCAGTTCTCATATTCAGCTTTTGAAGCAAATACAGATGGTGAGATAAGCGAAGATGATGTAGGCGCAGGGGCATTCAGGAAAGGTGGTGCACTAGATGCGATAGGGTCAAGGTACTATCAGAGCTTATATAACGAACAAATTAAATCTGATGAGTATCGCGAAGTTTTGGAGATTATGGCGGAAAACATGAACTCTTGGATTAAAAAGAGTGAAATCCGAGAAAAATTTTCTGGTAATGATCATACGGTAGGTGATGCATTGAAAGCATTGACCGCAAGAAAGATCATCCTAAAGAATCCATCAAAGCTTGGCGAGTATCGCCTCCAACATAAAGGATTTGCACTCTGGATTAAATTGTTTGGTTGCAGGAAAAATGTAACAAGTCAAAGTACACAGACGCAGTAAACTGCGCTGGTGTTTGAAGCGTTATCCATAGAAATTTTAATCCGAAACTGACGAGTTAGAGCAAAGGGGCTATCACGATTTTGTCCAAAAGTATGTTGCGTATGTCTTGTAAATCTACAGATTACGCGAATGCTCGAAAGGTGCGCCATGGTGATTAGCGAGACGACCGTCCGCCCCATGGACGGGGCGGTCGAGCATCCAAGGACGGACTGGCTGCGAGTCGACGAGCGAATGCCATGGTAAGCCTGTACGAGTGGATATTCGTAAACGCTGAACTTCTAACAACTGAAATTACTGCTCCCCAAACACTACTTTCCAACACATTTCTGTCCAAAAGTGTGTTGCGTATATCTTTTAAATCTACAGGTTAGGCTAAAGCCAAAACGGTGAGTCATGGTAATTAGCGAGACGACCGTCCGCCCCATGGGCGGACTGGCTGCGAGTTGACGAGTCAATGCGATGGCAAACCTGTGTGAGTGGATATCAACTGCCTACCCTTCTATTTTTTCGAATGGTTAGGCCGTGATTTCGCGTTATTCTTTTGTAAACTTCCTTGTTATTCTGCCTTCATCAGCAAAGCGTTTGCGTCTTGTGTTAGCCGTACGGTCTTGGCGTTTCACGTATCGCTTTGCTCAACCGATAGGAGAGCAGCAATGAAAGTATTAAGTCAGTTTTCCGCCAAAGCCGCGATGGATGGCGATGGGGTCAATATTCGCCGTGTCGCCGATTTTGTGACGACTAAATTTGATCCTTTCTTGATGATCGACGAAATAAAATCCGATGATGAACAAGACTTTATCGGTGGCTTCCCCGCACATCCCCATCGCGGGATGGAGACCTTCACTTATATTCGTAAGGGCGGTTTTGAGCATCGCGACCAAATGGGTAATGTGAAGGCGATTCGTGCCGGCGATGTGCAGTGGATGAGTACCGGGTTCGGGGTCGTGCATTCTGAAATGCCGCTGGCCGATGCTGTCGATGGTCTGCATGGATTCCAAATTTGGGTCAACATGCCCGCCAAAGACAAGCTGCGTCCAGCGAAGTATCAAGATACCGCGGGTAGCGCAAGCGTTGAAGTGGCCAATGATACAGGTGCTAGCTTAAAAGCCTTAGCGGGTGATTGGGGCTTTAAAGATCAACCGCTTATTAGTGCAGCTATTCAAGGGTTAGCGGGCGAAGCAGGCATTGCTGATTTGAGCCTAGCGCCAAATGCTGAGGCCACGCTCGATTTGTCTCAACATGAGTTTGTCGCCTTGTACTTGTACCAAGGTGACTTATATAAAAGCGATTCGAGTAAAGGTGAAGATTCACAGTGGTCATCTGCTTCAAATCAACATCATCAGGGCGAGTTTTTAGTGATCGATAGCCAAAGTATGCTTAAGCTTAAAGCCGATGAGCGCGGCGCTGGGATGCTACTGTTTGCGGGTAAACCTATCCGTGAAAAAATCGTCCAGATGGGTCCCTTTGTGATGAACACCCAAGCGGAGATTCAGCAGGCGATCCGCGATTATCAAGCAGGGCGTTTCGGCCAAATCGCTTGATTTGGGTGAGTTGGCCACTCTGAATTAATCCTCAGCCCTGAATTCCTACAGGGCTTTTTTATTGCTGTTCACGCCTACTATGTCTATTGCTTAAGGACTTGAGGCAAAAGCCGCGCTTTGTTGCTACAATAGCCGTGCTTTTGGGTTGAGCGAGCCTAGCGCTTAAATCTAAACTCAAGCTAGCCCAAAGCTAACCTGAATCTTGATAGACCAGTTTAATCGATAAGTAACGCAATTTCAGTAACCTAGCAGCCGCTTCGTTACCCACCACAGGATATTCACCTTGAGCAACTCTGATACTAAGCCTAATCCATCAATGGCTTTTTCGACTCTTAAGCTAAAACCCGAACTGCTTGAGAACCTTTCTTCTATGGGCTACAACGAGATGACGCCAATTCAGGCGCAAAGTTTGCCACCCATCTTAGCGGGGCAGGATGTGATAGGTCAGGGTAAAACTGGCTCGGGTAAAACGGCCGCCTTCGGCTTAGGATTACTGAACAAGTTAGACGTTAAACGCTTTCGCATTCAAACCTTAGTGTTATGCCCAACCCGCGAGTTGGCCGACCAAGTGGCGCAGGAAATCCGTACCCTTGCCCGTGGTATTCATAACGTTAAAGTACTGACACTTTGCGGCGGTGTGCCTATGGGGCCACAAGTTGGCTCGCTGGAACACGGCGCGCACATTATTGTGGGTACGCCTGGCCGTATCGTTGATCACTTAGATCGCAATCGCTTAGATTTAAGCAATCTCAACATGTTAGTGCTCGATGAAGCCGATCGCATGTTAGAAATGGGCTTCCAACCCGCTCTAGATGCGATTATCGAACAAGCCCCGCGTGAGCGTCAGACGCTGCTATTCAGCGCGACGTTCCCTGAGCAAATTCAATCGATTGCTAAGCAAATCATGTATGACCCAAGCATGGTTAAAGTTGAAGGTAATCACGACAGCTTAAGCATAGCCCAACATTTTTATCATTTAGACGATGACAAGGCGCGTATGCAAGCGCTGCAATTATTGTTGTTAGAACATAAGCCTGAAAGCGCAGTGGTGTTTTGTAACACTAAACGCGAAACCCAAAAAGTGGCCGATGAGCTTGAAGGTTTAGGCTTTAGCGTATTGGCTTTGCACGGCGATTTAGAGCAAAGAGACAGGGACGAAACCCTGCTGCAATTTGCTAATAAGAGTGCCTGTGTCTTAGTGGCGACTGACGTTGCTGCCCGTGGTTTAGATATCGATGCGCTGGATGCCGTGTTCAACTATCACGTCGCCTATGACACCGAAGTGCATATTCACCGTATCGGTCGTACTGGCCGTGCGGGCAGTAAAGGCGCCGCTTATACCTTCTACAATGACCAAGACGGTTACAAAATTGCCTTGTTAGAAGAGTATTTAGAGCGCGAAATCACCAGCGAATCATTGCCCTCTGAAAGCCTGCTCGGCAACACGCCTGCAGCCCCAACCATGATCACTTTGCAGATCGATGGCGGTAAGAAGGAAAAACTGCGTCCAGGGGATATCTTAGGCGCGCTGACGGGCGAAAACGGTATCGAAGGCTCACAGGTGGGTAAAATCCAAGTGACCGATTACCGCGCCTATGTGGCCGTTAATCGTAAGGTTGCCAAGAAAGCGCTGAACAAAATTACTGGCGGGCGCATTAAAGGAAAATCTTACCGCGCTTGGCCAATGAAGTAAGTTTGGCTTGAGTTGAATCGTACCTCGATTTAATTCGCTCTATTTTTAAAGGGAATAAACTCAGGTTTATTCCCTTTTTTGTTGGGTTTTATAGCTGTAGTCACTACACCTTTGTGTCTACTTCACCTCGAATCTTATTGGGCGATTAAGTAACACTTTGTATTTGTCTGCTTAATTGATATGCCCCTCAGCTTGCCTGTGTTAGAAGTGATTCTGAGTAAAAAATAAATGAGCGGATTAACGGCTTTGTCAGGTGATAAGGCTGCATCGGTTTGGAGTATTTATGTTTCGATGGACTATTTTACTAAGCATCTTTTTAAGCGCAGCGAGCGTTGCATCAATTCAGCCAGAGCCGCAACCGGAGTCTAAGTCAGAGTCGCAACCATTACAGCACTTCATCTACATTAATCATCGTGAGGCCAACGGAGAAAACATTCGTGCCGACAAGGCGCTGCGCGATCCCCGTTTTGGCGGTGCGCAGATTGTTTATACTTGGCGCAGTTTAGAGCCTAAGCAGGGCGAATATGATTTCAGCGCGATTAGGGCCGATATTGCGTATCTCGATTCGATAGGCAAAAAATTGTGGATCCAGCTGCAAGAGAAATCCTTTACGCCCAGAGTCAACGTGCCGCGTTATTTGCTCGATGATCCTATTTATCAAGGCGGCGTGTTGAAGCAAAGCATGTTGAGTGCACCAGAGCGTGATCCCAATAAACCGGTGACGGATGACGAATACGGCTGGTCTGCCAAAATGTGGGAGCCTTCAGTACGTGCGCGTTATCAACAATTGGTGCGTCAGCTTGGCCAAGAGTTTGATGGGGAAATTGCGGGCATTAACTTTAGTGAAAGCTCAATTGATGTGGGGACTGAAAACGCCGATGGAACGACCACCTTTCCCAGTGATTTTAATCCTAAAGCCTATATCGATGCGATTGGCGAGAATATGCAGGTATTAGCTGAGTCATTTCAGCATTCAACCGCTATGGTGTATTTGAACTTTTTGCCGGACGAATGGCTGCCATGGAATGACAAAGGCTATATGCGAGGCTTATTTGCGCAAGCCAAATCGCTCAACATGGGTGTGGGTGGCCCAGATTTGATGCCTTACCGTAAAAGTCATATGGCACAAAGTTATGCCTTTATTAAAGATTACCCAGCGACACTGGTGAAAGGTATGGCGGTGCAAGACGGTAATTTGCGGCAGATTAATCCTAAAACGGGTAAAAAGAATACTGTGCCTGAGCTGTTGGATTTTGCGCAAAACTACCTAGGCTTAGACTACATTTTTTGGGTTGAAGATGAACCCTATTTTACGGATGAAGTCCTGCAGCAGTTGCCAGATACAAAGGCGAATTAACTTAGGTTGCCGTTTTAGGCTGTTTTTAAGGCAGTGATTGTTCAAGCCGATTATTGTTCAAAGCGTAGATAACGAGCTAAGCATCGATAAAGACAAACTAAGACAAACTAAGACAAACAAAAACGCCCAATTCCATACGGAGTTGGGCGTTTCTGTTTAGGACTTAATACGGCTAAATCGCTAAGCAAGTTCGCTTAGCTTTTGCATTAATCCTGTGAATGTCTTGGACGACTCGCACCATTATTTGGGCGACGGGTGTTTTTCTTTGGGCCATTGGCGTAAGGATTCTCACCCGCTTGGCCACGATTCTCGCCAGCACCTGAACGGCTTTCAGTTGGACGACTAGCGCCTGTGCTATTGGCTCGGCCATCGTTTGAACGTGGTGGACGAGGTTTGGCATCACTGCGGGGGGCGCTACTGGCTTCACCGCTGTGTCTTGGATTCTTGTCATTTGGTTTGTGACCGCGCGCGACGTCACCGCTGCGTTGACCGTCTTTATGCTCGGCGCTTCTTGGAGCACCATCGCGTGAGCTAGGTTGGTTTGAGCTGCGGGTATTTCTACGGCTTGGTACTGATTTACCGCTACTTTTTCCGCCGCCACCTAAACGTGACTCAGGCAATACATGGTTAAAGCCTTCAACCATTTCTCGGTCTAATACGCGATTGATCAAACGCTCGATATCGTTCAGCAGTTTGATTTCTTCGTTACTTACCAGTGACACTGCTTGACCCGATGCGCCAGCGCGGCCAGTACGGCCGATACGATGCACATAATCTTCTGGCACGTTCGGTAAGTCGAAGTTAACCACTTGTGGTAATTGGTCTATGTCTAAACCGCGGGCAGCAATATCGGTTGCTACCAGTACGCGAGCTTGACCATTTTTAAAGTCGGCCAAGGCTTTAGTACGGGCGGTTTGGCTCTTGTTACCGTGGATAGCGGCGGCTTTGATACCTGCCTCTTCAAGGCTTTTCGCCAGACGGTTAGCACCATGTTTAGTGCGCGAGAATACCAACACTTGTTGCCAATCGTTTTGCTTGATGAGTTGGATCAAGAGTGCCGATTTTTGGCTCTTATCAACAGGGCAAACCCATTGTTTTACTGTGGTCGCTGCCGCGTTACGCGGCGTGACCGAAATTTCGACTGGATCATTGACTAGGCCTTTGGCCAGCTCACGAATTTCATCGGAGAAGGTGGCTGAGAACATCAGATTTTGGCGTTGCTTAGGTAAAATGGCCAAAATCTTACGGATATCGCGGATAAAGCCCATGTCGAGCATGCGGTCGGCTTCATCTAACACTAAGATCTCAAGCTGGCTGAATTTCACCGCTTTTTGATTATATAGATCCATCAATCGACCAGGTGTGGCGACTAATACGTCGACACCGTGGCGCAATTTCGCGATTTGTGGGTTGATAGGCACGCCACCAAATATCACCGCTGAGCGCAGTGGTAAATTCTTACCATAGGTTTCAACACTTTCTGCAACCTGAGCTGCCAATTCGCGTGTCGGAGTTAACACTAATGCGCGCACTTGGCCTGCTTGGGCACGGTTACCTTTACTCAGGAGTTCGAGCATAGGTAGGGTGAAACCTGCTGTTTTACCTGTTCCTGTTTGGGCGGCCGCCATCACATCTTTGCCTTGAAGCACAGCGGGAATTGCTTGAGCTTGGATTGGCGAAGGTGTGTCGTAGCCTTGTTCGGCAACGGCTTTAAGTATCGGGGCCGATAAGCCCAGGGAGGTAAAACTCATAGATTGGTCTCTTGTGGCAACACTGTGCTGCATTTATGGTCAATAGCCAGGTCTGCTGGCGGGCGTGCAGCTTACAGGATCAGGGCTTTAAGTGCCATCTAATAAAGGTTTTTGGGCTGGGTTTCATTCATATTGGCACATAAATCGCTTGTCGGCGGCTTTCACTCGGCCTCGCTTATCTTTTAGGCGCAAGTTTCCTCAGCCGAATTTGAGCTTATTGAGGGCGAATCTGCGTCCTACGAAGTGCCGTTTTGTACTGGTAGAGGCTTTGTGGGCGCACTTTTACTGTTATTTTGGGGTGCGGTTGAGACTAATGGACTCACCAAATGTACAGTATGGCTATCAGGCTGATTCAATCAGCGAAACAAGCCGGTTTAAAGTTAACTCGTCGACTTTTATATCTAAAAATTAGAGTGAGTTAGCGGTAGATCACGCTAGATTAATTTGAGTGGTATAAACTCAAGACGATAGGAGTAGAATTCATCAATATCTATTCTCTGCATGCTTGCGATTACTCTTGTGTTTATTTTAGGATGAGCCAACGCGGGAAACGGTTAAACGCCTCTCATTTATAGGTGGATTATGACAGCGATACAGCATATTGAACGCCTTGCACGAGGACGCAGTGAACAAGCCGTCGCTGTGATTAAAAATGTTCAGCAGATGTCAAATATCCCCATGCATGAGATGCAACTCGCGCTTAAACAATTGCTCAACTGTGGCCGAATTGCGCTGCATTTTCACCCCGATAGAATCGACAGCCGTGGTATGACTGTGGCCGAAGGTTTACTGCGCGATGGTCAATACCGCAGCCAGTTTGAGACGCATATTTCCAATGGTCAGTTGTCACCAGAGTTAGGTGGCCCACGAGATCATTGGGAAAATCAGCTTTTTGGGGATGTATACAAGGGCACTAAATCTCGGCCTAAATACGGCGCACTCGATCTGGGGATGTGGCAGGACGGTCCCGCGCCACGTTTTGGAAGCTGTTATTTTTTGACTCATACAAGTGCGATGGCGCGCTCAACCTTTAGTTATCTCGACTCGTATCGTAATCCGAAAGAGAAGGGCACGCTGTCATGTTTCGATGATATTTTAGCGGCGCTGCTGACTGAGAGTTTTGAGCGTCACTATGCCTTAGGCAAAACCGATTTTAAGCCGCTGAATGTGATCCATTATTTGGGGCATCAGCTCAATGCTTCCTTGCTGTCACGTTTCGAGCGGCCGCTATCGAATAATCTTGACCATTATATAGAGGCGCAGATCCATGGCGATGTTTCCCTCGATGAAGATATCGCCATGCTGGTGGCGGACCCCAGTTTTAAGGGGACTGATATTGGCGCAAGCTTAAGTAAAATTTGCGATAAATATGATATTGAGCTGCAATATCATGGTGGCTTTAGCCTGCATACGGCGCAGATCCCCAGTGATTTCCGTGGGCCAACTATGCCATCGCTGGCTAATCGGATTGCCATAGAAGACAGAGTCGATGCCTATGCCATAGGCGTGGCGGCGCGGGATTTATACCATTCGCCCCAGCATTGGCGTGACCGCGGTAATCGTGCGCAAGTCGCCCATGAACTTAAGTTGCTCTGGCATGTGCTAGTGAAATACGGTGGAGTGCAATAAGCGCGAACTCTTTAAAAATGCTTAATTGTAAACGTAAGCATTAACAACAAAATGAGTTTAGAACGTAAATAAAACAGCGAGATAACCTCAGGTTAACTCGCTGTTTTTATATAGATATTTTATCGTTAAGGTCGCCTAGCAACCAGTGTCGACTTTTTTATAAGTGGGAACGCCCGTTGTCTCCCATTTATAGTCGATATAGCAATTTGTCGCTTCGACTTGCGCTTCTGTGGGCGTGGCAAGGTTCAGTTTTTGCTTTGGTGTGGCGATAACTTCATAGGTGCCGTTGGTGGTGTAAATTCGATAGGACCACTCATTCACATTTAGCCCTGCCGCTTTAAAAATTTCTGGCGGAGTCGTGTAAGCCGTACTTGGCGTTATACCGCTGGTACTGGCAGCCCAAGGCTGATAGTTTTCGCCACGGATTTCGTCGTAAACGACTCTATTCGTGGTGCCGCTGTTAGCAATTTCCGACTTTGCCTTGAATAAAGTGACGGCGGATTTCATCGAAGCCAGTGCACCTGAGAGCTGACTCTTATAGGCATCTGATTGTAAATTAATGAATTTAGGTGCAGCTACTACGGCTAATACGCCAAGAATAATAATAACCACAACGAGTTCAATCAGGGTGAAACCAGCATTTTTATTTGGCATAGATAGAGGACATTTAATACAAAGAGCTTCATGCTACCTAAGTTTTTAAAATCAGGCTAGTACTAGGTAAAGTTCCGTTAACTCCTAGATTTATTTATCTTTAGCTCGTTTTTGTGAGTCCGCTAGCAAAAGTCTGTGATAGGGTTTCATCTGTTGTAGATGCCTGCGATACTGCGTCCCTATCGGAACTTTTTAGCTGTTGCAAGCCCCTTAAACTGAATTGTTATCGATAGTCGATCCCCGCTACGAGTCGCTTAATTGTTTTCTTGTTGGAGCACCATGGATAAGTCGTTAGAAAAATCCCTGCTTGTTTGGCTTAAAGCCCAGAAAAAAGCCTGTGGCCTGTTCCTTAAATTGTCGTTATGGCTTGGGATGATAAGCGCCGTCGCTATGGTGGCACAGGCTTATATTATTGCGACGATTCTGGATGGCGTGATCATAGGGCAGCAAGTCGTACCGCTAACTGACAATGCCCAAACGATCAGTTCCAGCGTGAGTATTGATACCTATATTCCTCATTTTATTGCGTTAATTGCCTTGATGTTACTGCGTGCCTTGCTGGCTTATGGGCGTGAGCGCGCCAGTTTTGAGGCGGGTAAGCGTCTACGTGGCCATATTCGCGCGGCAGTGATGGACAAGTTGACTAAGCTAGGTCCGGCATTTATTAAAGGTAAACCCGCAGGGAGTTGGGCCAGCATAGTTTTAGAGCAAGTCGAAGATTTACAAGATTTTTATGCCAGATATCTCCCACAAATCAGCCTTGCTGGTTTTATTCCCGTACTCATTTTAGCGGCGGTATTCCCGATTAACTGGGCGGCAGGCTTAATCCTGTTACTCACAGCGCCATTAATCCCTATGTTTATGATCTTAGTTGGCATGGGCGCTGCTGATGCTAATCGCAAGAACTTCAGTGCGCTTGCAAGATTGAGCGGCCATTTTATGGATAGATTAAAAGGCTTAAGCACGTTGAAACTCTTCCACCGTGGTGATGCCGAGCTTAAGGTGATCGCTACTGCTTCGGAGGAGTTTCGTAGCCGCACTATGTCGGTGCTACGCATGGCATTTTTAAGCTCGGCAGTCTTAGAGTTTTTTGCCGCGGTATCGATTGCAGTATTGGCGGTTTACTTTGGTTTCAGTTACTTAGGTCACTTAGATTTTGGCTATTATGGCGCCCATGCCAATATTAGTTCAAGTACAGTGCCTGACATGGGCGGTATTCCTTTCAGCTTATTTACTGGGCTATTTATTCTGATTTTAGCTCCTGAGTTTTATCAACCGCTGCGCGACATGGGGACTCATTACCATGCTAAGGCGCAGGCTATAGGCGCGGCAGAAGCTTTGATTACCTTGCTCGAACATCCGGAACCTGAGTTGGTGGGGCACGTCCGCATCAATAGCATAGAGACGCTGAGTGCCGACAATCTTGAGGTGTTCAGTGTCGATGGAACGCGTTTACTTGGCCCGCTGAGTTTTGAGTTCAAAGAGGGTGAACGCTTAGCCTTAGTTGGCCCGAGTGGGGCGGGTAAAACCAGTTTACTCAACGCCTTATTGGGATTTTTACCCTACAAGGGCCATTTGTTGATTAATGGCCATGAGTTATCCGCATTAGACTTAGCCCATTGGCGACAGCACTTAGCTTGGCTTGGACAGGAACCGCAGTTATTTCATGGCACAGTGCGGGATAACGTGGCCTTAGCCGCCCCCACTCTGCCCGACGATACGCTGTGGCACTTACTGGCTGAGGCCAATATCAGCGAGTTCGTTAAGGCGCAACCACTGGGTTTAGATGCGCCGGTCGGTGAACAATCTTCCGGTTTATCCGTCGGCCAAGCTCAACGTATTGCTTTAGCAAGGGCGATTGGGCAGCAGGCGAGTTTGTTTGTCCTTGATGAACCCACAGCTAGTTTAGATAGCCAGAGTGAACAGGCGGTGAGTTCTGCGCTGAATCGCGCCATGGCGGGTAAGATGTGCATTATGGTGACCCACAGATTAGCTCAGTTAGATCAAATGGATACTATTCTTGTGCTCGATAAAGGCTTGATAGTGCAGCGGGGCGATTACACCACTTTGTCTAACACAAACGGCTTATTCCAAACTTTACTGCGCGAGAATATTGAGTCCGTGGCGGATATTGAACTTGTACCGTTATCGGCCAGCGCAAGTGAGACGCAGCTTGATAGTGACGCTCCACTCGACATTGCCGCCGAGTCTACTAAAGGAGATGCCCAATGAAAGTGCTGATCCCCTTTATTCGATTGTTCTCGCGCCAGTGGCTGATGATGTCCGTGGGCTTGCTGCTGACCATTATTACTTTGATGGCCGGCATAGGTTTACTGTCACTTTCGGGCTGGTTTCTTTCCGCTACCGCTGTTGCAGGTTTGACGATAGTCACGGCGCAGTCCTTTAACTTTTTCACTCCCGCGGGCGGGGTACGTTTCTTATCAATTGCCCGTACTGCCAGTCGTTATGGCGAGCGTTTAGCGACCCATGAGGCGACCTTTAAGTTGCTGACTGAACTTCGTGTTTGGGCGTGGCGTAAACTCTTGCCGCTAAGTGCTAAAAATCTGCAGGGGCTGCGCCGTGGCGACATGCTCAATCGCTTAGTGGCCGATATCGATACCCTAGATCATCTTTACCTGCGACTGCTCACGCCTATGGCGGCATCCCTTCTGATGACGGGGCTCTTGTATCTATTCCTCGCTTGGTTCGATGCCAAACTTGCTCTCAGTCTTTGCTTATTCTTAGTCGCTGTTTGGCTGGTGATGCCACTGCTATTTTATCGCCTTGGACACGCGCCAAGCCGGACTATGCTCGAAACCAAGCGTCATTATCGGGTGCAGTTGCTCGATATGTTGCAAGGCCAAGCCGAACTTAGCCTATTTGGCGCGAACAACAGATTCAGGCAGAAACTGAATGATGCTGAAATTGCACTTTTTCGCAGCCAAAGCGCGATGGCCAATATCACTGCTCTCAGCCAAGCCATGTTGATCCTCTCCACGGGCTCAGCCTTGATCATGATGCTTTATTTAGCCGCTCAAGGTGTGGGTGATGCCGTGCCGCCGGGGCCCATGTTTGCACTTATGGTGTTTGCGACTATGGCCTGCGTCGAGATGATGATGCCGATTGCGGGCGCGTTTCAGCATTTGTCAGGTTGCGTATTGGCCGCAACGCGAATTAATGAAATCACCGAACAAAAGGCCGATATTCAATTTGCTGTCGATACTGGCTTGAGGGCAAAGTCTGGCGCATTACAGATTGAAGGTATCCACTTTGGTTATCGAGACGATCAAAATGTGCTGCAAGGTTTGTCCCTTGAGATAAAAGCTGGGCAAAAAGTCGCGTTACTTGGACCAACGGGGTGCGGTAAGTCGAGCTTATTGACGCTGATTACCCGAGAATGGCAAGCGCAGCAAGGGCACATCAAGCTCGATGGTCATGCACTTTCAGAGTACAGTGAGCGCGGTCTTAGGGATGCGATTACTGTGATTAGTCAACGCATCTATTTGTTTGCAGGTACTTTGCGGGAAAATTTAGTATTAGCCTTACCTGTTATCGAGGGCGAGAAACGCACGGCCCACGACGCACGCTTGATTGATGTGTTACAACGGGTTGGGCTTGGCGCTTTACTCACGGGTGATAAGCCGCTGGATATGTGGATAGGTGAAGGTGGACGTCAGCTTTCGGGCGGCGAGCAGCGCCGTATTGGTGTTGCTAGGGCGCTGCTGCGTGATGCACCGCTGTTATTGCTCGATGAGCCAACCGAAGGGCTAGATAAACGCACCGAGCGGGAAATTTTAAGTTTACTGTTTGAATTTGCTCAGGATAAAACCTTGCTGATGATTAGCCATCGTTTAACTGCTATGGCGAAGATGGATCAAATTCATTTACTCGGTCAGGGGAAGATTATTGCGTCTGGTACTCACCAGAGCTTAATTGAAGACAGTGCAGAGTATCAGGCCTTGTACCAAAGACTCGCTTAAGGTTTTGGATTTAATCTTTTGGAATTAAGACGTTGGCGCTCAATATTATAAATAGCGATATATTTTACCCATTAAAAGCGGATATGAATCTATGAACCCTGCGATGCCGGAAGCATTAGCCCCACAAATTAATGCCCATTTTAATGGTAAGTTTGAGGTCGAGCTTAAATACCACTTACTGGATCGCCACGCTTTTTTCGCTGCCTTACAAATGAGAAATCCCGAGGTCATGCTCGAAGATAACCTTGAGCATGACTGTTACTTTGATCTGCCATCACAGTCACTTAAAGGTGAGCACAAGAGCTTGTGTATCCGTGAGATGCAGCCATCGGGGATAATGCTGTGGATAGTGAAAGGGCCAGAAAAAGACCGCTGTGAAGCCGTGAATATCACTGAAGCAACAAAAGCAAAAAGTATGCTGCAGACCTTAGGCTATGAGTGTGTACTGGAAATTAAAAAGCGCCGCAGTATCTATTTTCTGGGTGAATTTCATCTAACAATCGATCATATCGAAGGTTTAGGGGATTTTGCTGAACTCGCGATTATGACCAATGATGAAACCCTATTGCCTAAATATGAAGTGCAATTACAACAACTCGCCGCTGACTTAGGCCTAAGTGAAGTGCAGCGGGAGTGGTTATCCTATCGGCAGTTGCAGCAGGCTTTAAATAATAAGTAATGGTTCAATCTTTTGGATTAACAGCTTGAGGCTTAATAGCTTAAAGTTTCATAGCTTAAGTTTTATGGTTTACACCGCTAGATTTTGCCTAACCAATCCTTCGCAACAAACCGCTATGGCTAAGTTCAAATCCCTTTGAGCGTCACTGTCCATATCGCATTCACTGTCTGTTTTAACTTGCTATCGACGACTTAAACTTAAGCAGCATACTTAAATTCGAGTATCACATTTCAATTCAAGCCACCTTTACAAATTCAAACGGCTTAAATACTGATGACTCAGTTTTATTTGCCGTGAGTTACTTGATGCGTTTTAGCCTAAGCGTTGTGAAAAGGCGAGGTAGCGTTTAACTTCCGCTTCAGGGAATTTTAATTCGTCACCATCTTGAACACTTGAGAGTAAATTCTCCCGAGCGAAGCGTTTAATGGTCGCTGGTGTTTTATCTAGCATTTTGCACACTTCATCTAAGGTTAATAAGTTATCGCTCATGGCACTCTCCCAGTAATTCAATAGAAACATGACCCAAAGAGTATAGAACAATAATTCCAATCAAGATGACGCCAGCGGCCTAAACCGCCAAGGCTATGATTCTATTTTGTGGTTGCGGGCGGTTTCCCGCACTTGGCTCTCTATTTGGAGATGGCCTTTCGCTGCCGTGATCGCCAGAACGGCACGGGACTTGAATTCGCGGCGATATAAGGTTGCGACCACAAATAAGCTGGCCGAGATAAAAAGTATCGGGTGTACAAACCAGCACAATACCGCCATTGAAAAGTAATAGGCGCGTAAACCATAGTTATAGGAGTGCGCCGCTTGATCTTGCACTGTTGCCATTTGTCTTGCATAGGCTTTGAGATTGTCATTTGAGCCATCGGTGTCCAGAGGACCCGCGCCTATCATCACGTTCACAAAGCCGTATTGGCGCATTGACCAAGTAAACTGGAAGAAGGCCATCACAAAAATGCCGACTAGCAGGGCTAACTTGACTTGCACCAGCGCATGATTCGGTGGCGTGGCGAAGGGAATCGTCGCAATAACACTTTCTAGTCGTTCAACTTGTGCAAATAAGGTCAGCACACCCGCGAGCACAAACAGCGTGGTCGATGCAAAAAAGGCAATATTGCGCTCAAGGTTGGCCAGTAGTGCCGCATCACCTACACGCACACCGCGGGTCATCACCTCAAGCATCCAGTAAATTCTATGCTTATGCAGACCACGGGCAATACAGTCTGTATCTCTCGCCTTGCTACGGGCAAAGGCGGTGTAGCCAGCCCAAGAAACGATAAACCACACCAATGCAGAAATATCTAACAACGAAAATGTCATAGCCACCTTAGTAAAATGTAATATGGGGAGAAAGAGAGAGATTAGTCATGTGCAGATTATGAGGTCTATGAAAGATTTGGTGCAACTGAGAAACGATTCCCAGTAATGATTTTTTTGCATAGTGATTGTGACTTCACATTAGGATAAAACTGTTTTATGACAACTCCTGTGTCAGTCGCTTAAATATCTTCGATATAAAGTTGCTCACAAATTTCAGCCTTAATTAATATTTTGGTTACATCAGTATCAACTTTAGATTGACTTTTTAGGGCTAATTCCTTCTAATCCTTAACTTAATTTATTGCATCTAAAATTCAATTTTGAATTTTTAAAAAGTTAGGGATGACTATGAAGTCAAATTTGAAATCCATATCGCTCGCAGTTGCTGGCGTATTAGCGCTTAGCAGTTGTGCCATCACTCAATCTGTTGAAGATAATAAAGAAACTGTTATTGGTTGTGCTATTGGTACTGGTTTAGGTGTATTGATTGGGAATTATTTAGGTGGCAATGAAGGTATGCTTTATGGCGGTGCCGCTGGTGCTGCGATTGGTTGTACCGTTGGTTATGATTTTCAGCAAAAACGCGAAGCATTAGAACAGTTAGCGAAAACAGAAAATCTTGATATTCAATTTACTTCAATCAGCGCTTCAAAAGCATCAGATGAACAACAAAGTAGCTTACTGATCAGTTCAACCGAACAAACCATGTCGAAGGAAGATTCAGAAAAGTACGCTAATTATCAAGTTGTGGGTATGGCTGCGACAGTTTCGAGTAATAGTGAAGTGATGTTTGCTTCTGGAGCTTCAGAGGCGACGCCACAAGCTAAACAAAAATTTCAAAAACTCGCCGCTATCTATAAAGACTCTAAACAAAACATTTTGATTACAGGTCATACAGATGCCAGTGGTGCTGAATCGTTAAATCAAGAGCTTAGCGAAGCGAGAGCGCGTTATGTGGCAACCCTCTTTAATCAAGCTGGCATTCCGACTGAGCGATTATTCTTCCAAGGAGCAGGGGAGTCACAGCCTGTTGCAGCTAATAGTGATGACGCTGGCAAAGCAAAAAATCGTCGAGTAGAAATTATTGAAATTGACGGTAAACCGGATCAATTACTGGCTTATTCATACAAACAGAAGGCAAATTTGAGTTATTTATCCCGCCGATCGCAGGATAAAGTGGCAGCAGCCAAGCCTACTAATCAAGTGGAAAAGCAGCCTACAACTCAGCCAACTAAACCGAGCACTTCTCGCCTTGAACCAGCTCAAATAAAAATGACGGAGTCGGAAATCGTCAAGTTACTTGAGCCAGTGAAACTGCAAAAAGCCTTGGTAGATTTTGGTGGTAAGAAAATGCTCGACCCATCGACAAACTTTATCCAGTTAGTGGGTGCTAAAAAAGAGAGCGGTTTTGCATTATTTAGCAAGGCGTATGCATCTGAAGTCTCTAGCCTAAATTGCGCCGTTGAGGGACCGAGAGTCACGGGGGACGTGAAGAGTTTAGCCACAGGTGAGAGTTATAATCGTAAGGATTACAACACAGCAGATTATTTACCGGGTATGAATGGTACTGCTTGGGGTTATAAAGTGAATGGCCATTATATTGGTTTGACCCCTGTTGCTGTAATTAAGGACAGTGGCACGGCTGTTTCTGCGCCTAAAGTGAATATTTGGAAGAATTACAAAGGTTCAAGTAAAGATGATCCAAATTATCAGCTTACGAGCCATGTAGAGACTTATTATGGTGATAAAGGCTTGTTATATCGTGTTTTTACAACGGAAAAAGACTCTCCTGTGCGCTGTATGGATGTGGTGATGCCAATCGATCGTTCAGCGACCGCGATTGCTGGCAAGTTGTACTACGAGAAGAATAAAACGGTTTATGAAGCCGATTTTGAACCCAAATTGTTATAAGCAATGTGCTTAGGAGCGGTAAATGGATTTTGTGTCTATGTTATTTAATGAGTATCGCACGTTAGTGTCGCTGTTACTTTCGTTGATGGTATTAGTGGTCATTATTACGGTTTGGTGGGATAAGGTCAGTTTCTGGTGGCTTAATACATGGTATGCCTTTCCGGTAATCGGTAAGGAGAGTCGCTTAGCGAAAGATTATGAAACCCAAGTTAAGATTTACGATAAGGATTGGTTGAATACTGAAGTCGCACTGTGTACTGATTTTGCCGCTCATTATGAGAAAGTGAATAAGGACGAGGAGCTTTTCAGTAAAAGCCAAGACTATTTAGGTAAAGTGACTGAAAATGGTCGTAACAACTTACATATTTTGGGGTGGATATTGATTGCCGCCTTAGTGTTTGTTGAAGCAATGGGATTTAGTTACGTTCTTTCAGGTTTCACGATTCCCGGAGCATCGGAAAAACTACAGCAGCAAGGTGCTGTGGGTATCGCCTTCATCATCTCGGTTTTACTGGTAGGTTTAACTCACTTTACTGGACATGAGCTGCATGCTAACTCGCTCATTAAAAAGGCCAAGGTCTGGTGGAAAAATGCTAAAAACCGCGACAAATCGACGCCAGAACTGGCACCTAATACTCGCATTAATTTAGATAAAACCTTTGAGGATGATAATGAGCCTCAATATAAGCAACTCATTAATCGGATCTCTACTAACGCAGAGGTTAAGCCCCGTTATTTCATCACCACGGTTACAGCTATTGCGATCCTAGTGATTGCAGTATTGGCAACCTATGTGCGTGGTCAAGTGCTTGAAAAAATGCACATTGATGAAGTCAATATTCAGCAAACGAGTGGATTGTATCAAGAACAAGACCCCTATGCTGAAGCACCTCCAGCACTCTTACTGGATGAGTCTAAAAGTGCAGGTGATAAAGCAAAGGATGACGTGTGGGATCGTGAACAGAAAGGCGGTTGGGGAACTTTTATTTTTCTTGCTTTCTTATTCATCCTATTACAGATTTTCGGTATTTTAATTGGTTTTAAAACCGGATTTGCTGGCAAACATTCTAAAGATGCGCGCAAAGAAATTGGCAACTTTAAAAGTGAGCGTGAGTTTAAGACGCATTATTCTCGTTTAAAGCAGCAAGTCGCGCGCGTGGCCCAGAAGCGCCTAACTAACTTGCAGCAAAGAATGAATCAAAAAGCCGAAACTAATTGCCAAGATCCTAAGGTGCTAGAGGTGTTAGAGGCCTGTGGTGAGCGTTCATTCTTGATGTATATGGAAGATTTAGGTAATGCCGAAAATCGATATGATCAATCGGTACGTTTACGTGAGCATCAAACATTAGCCAGCCATCAGGCGATGAAAAGTGCCGCTGTGGTGGCAACGTCTCATGTTGTTGAGGTAGAAACTTCCGAAGCACCAGAGGCGATGGAAGCAAGATTGAAAGCCGAGTTTGTTGCTGAAGCGAATGCTAAAAAGGCTGCAGAGGCCGAAACGCCAGAACAAGCTGAACAACGTATTCGACAAGAGCTGCTTGCTGAAATAACTCAGCAAAAAAAGGTTGTTGAAACGGAAGAACAGATGCGCGATCGTTTACGCAAAGAGATACTTGGAGAGTTAAGTTCATGACAGGAATGACAAAGCTTGCTAAGTTGGTGGTTACTGGCTTGTTTGGCACTTTAGCTATTTCTATGTGTTTGCCTGCGATGGCCGCTGAGAGAAATGATATTAAAAGTTGCTACGAGTTTGCCAAAATTGATCCACTAACGGCAAAGACAGTTTCTGGCCGACATTTATTTGTGGCGATTGATGGTACTTTTTCTCCGGACATAAATATTAAACAGTTAGTTCATGAGAAAGTGCATCTCTTCCTACAAGCTGGAGATAAAATCACTATCATTAGCTTTAGTGCTTATGTAAAAGATTTTTATACCGATGTTTTGTTTAGTGGCAGGCTGGATACTGATATTGCTGACAGGGATGACGTATCGAAGAAAAATCTAATGGCTTTTGATAATTGCATGAATAAGCAGGCTCAGTTCGTTAGAAGTAAAATTGATGCCCATATAAAACATGCTTTTAAACCTAATGATGTGGATTTGCCTAAAACTGAAATCCTCAGTAATTTATCTCAGGTTATTGCGCCGCAAGTGGCTGCCGATACCGAAGGACGCCGAGTATTGTTACTTGTGTCCGATATGGTTGAAAATTCAGATGTGACCAGCTTTTACAGTAAAAACACCTTAAAAGTTATCGAACCTGAGCAAGAAATGCTAAAAATACAAAAAGCGAACATGCTGAGTGATTTTAAGCAGGCAGATATTTACGTATTAGGTGCGGGTTGGGTTCCTGCTACATCAAAAGGATTTAGAGGCGGTCAAGTAATGTTGCCGTTGAAACAGTTTTGGCAGCAGTATTTTGAGTCCTCCCATGCTGAACTTAAAGGTTTTGGTCAACCCGTATTAATGACGGATATGTAATGACTGGGATTTTAATTAAGTTGTTACGTCATAGATAAGTACCGTTTTAGACTCTAATAAAAAAGCCAGACTCAGTCTGGCTTTTTTATTGTTATCGCGATGGCTAAAGATGCATCGCGATATTCTAAAGCAAGTTCAGTGTACTTATTCTTCGCTATCACCCAGTGACAGTAACGTGGCGTTACCACCGATGGCAGTGATGTTGTTGGTGCGAGTCTTTTCAGTCACAAAACGGGTTAAGTAGTGTGGGCCACCGGCTTTAGGGCCTGTGCCTGACAGACCTTGACCGCCGAAAGGTTGTACGCCCACTACAGCGCCGATTTGGTTACGGTTGATGTAGACGTTACCGACATTCACTTTATCTGCAACTTCAAGGGCATGGCCTTCGTTACGGCTGTGGATACCTAAGGTTAAGCCAAAGCCTGTGCTGTTGATCTCGTTGATCACTTGGCTCAGTTCTGCTGCCTTGTAGCGAATAATGTGCAGGATTGGGCCAAAGTGTTCTTTTTCGAGCACTTTGATTGAGTCGATTTCCACTGCAGTTGGCGACACGAAGTGACCGTTCTCAGTGCCAGCAGGCAGCGGCATTTGCTTGATAAGCTTACCGACTTGCTTGATATGATCGATATGCGCATCTAAGTTGGCTTTGGCGGTGGCGTCAATCACGGGGCCTACGTCGGTTTTGATTGAACTTGGGTTGCCAATCACTAACTCATCCATGGCGCCTTGCAGGACTTCGATCACGCGATCGGCGATGTCTTCTTGGAGGAAGAGCACGCGCAGTGCGGAGCAGCGTTGGCCCGCGCTGGTGAATGACGATGAAACCACATCGTTAACCACTTGCTCGGGTTGAGAGGTAGAGTCCACTACCATGGCATTTTGGCCGCCAGTTTCGGCGATTAATGGAATAATCGCGCCTTCGCGGTTGGCGAGTGTGCGGTTAATCAGTTTTGCTGTGCCAGTTGAACCGGTAAAGCACACGCCACCGATACGTTCATCGGCCGTAATTGCGCTACCCACAGTCGCACCAGTACCCGGTAGGAATTGCAGCACTTCGACAGGAATACCTGCTTGATGAGCGAGTTGAACCGCACGGTAACCAATAATTGAGGTTTGCTCCGCGGGTTTTGCGATGACGGTATTACCCGCCGCTAATGCCGCAGAGACTTGACCGAGGAAGATGGCCAATGGGAAGTTCCATGGGCTGATACACACGAATACGCCGCGGCCTTGGAGGAACAGTTCGTTCAGTTCACCCGTTGGGCCTGGAAGTAGTTCAGGTTTTGCCATCATCTTCTTGGCTTGTACTGCGTAGTAACGACAGAAATCAACGGCTTCACGGACTTCGTCGATACCGTCTTGAATGCTCTTGCCCGCTTCACGGGTACAAAGAGCGATCAATTCTTCGCGGTTTTCTTCTAATAAATCGGCCAATTTTTGCAGTGCAGATGTACGGGTTTCCACTGGTGTGCGTGCCCAAGAGGCAAATGCTGCTTCAGCAGACGCGACGGCTGCTTCGATTGCAGCTTTGTCGGCGAAGGCGACTTGACCTACGGTTTGGGTAGTGTCGTATGGGCTAACAACCGTTTTATGTTCGCCAGTTAAGGTTTTACCGTTAACCAGAGGGCCCGCTTGCCATTGGGTATTTTTAAACTGTTCTAGTGCCGCGAAAAATGGCTCAGATTCGGAAATGATGTTCATATTGAGTCCCTTGGAATTTTTGCGCTCGCTACCGAAAATATCGGCAGGTAAAACGATTCTGTTGTTAGCCAGGATTTTGTAACCCGTCAGTGTTGTTAGCGGATGTACCACTAATGACTCGATGGGGGTTTTAGGATCGACCAGTTTGTGGACGAACGAAGTATTCGCGCCATTTTCCAGCAGGCGACGAACTAAGTAGGGCAGTAGATCTTTATGCGCACCGATAGGCGCATAAATACGTACCGCTTTAGCACCGGCTTCAGCCAGAATCGTGTCGTACAGCTCTTGTCCCATGCCGTGTAAGCGTTGGAACTCATGGTTACGATCGCCCGCCATATCGGAAATTGCCGCAACGGTTTGCGCATTGTGGCTAGCAAATTGTGGGTAGATAGCACCGCGAGTCGCATCCGATAACAAGTAACGGGCGCAGGCGAGGTAAGAAACGTCAGTACCGGCTTTGCGAGTGTAGAGTGGATAAGCGGCTTCGCCAGCTTGTTGCGCCCACTTAAGTTCGCTATCCCAATAGGCGCCTTTAACTAAGCGAACTGGGATTTCATCCCCTTGATCTTTCGCTAGACGCGTTAACCAAACCAGTACGGGCAGGGCACGCTTAGAGTAGGCTTGTACTACTATGCCGAGTAATCCCCAGCCTTTAGTTGCTTCAGAATTAAACAGTTTTTGGAACAGTTTTAGTGATAACTCGAGGCGATCGACTTCTTCAGCATCGATAGAGATACCGATATTTAAGCCACGTGCCAGCTTAATCAGGCGAATCACTGTGTCGTACAGTTCAGTCAAGACGCGGTCTTCATTGGCCACTTCGTAACGTGGGTGCAATGCCGATAGCTTGATGGAGATTGTTGGGCGCGGTGATTCATTTTCGTTATAGCTTTGAGCACCGAGCTCAGTTATCGCATTGGCGTAATCGGTATAGTATTTCTCGGCATCTTTGCGAGTTAACGCCGCTTCGCCCAGCATGTCGTATGAATGGGTATAACCTAACTTACGTTTGTCTTCGCTGTTTTTTAGGGCTTCTTTCATGTTGCGGCCCAGTACGAACTGCTTACCCATGATCTTCATCGCTGCCATCATGGCTTGACGGATCACAGGTTCACCGAGGCGATTCACTAAGCGGCTCAGCAAGTTGCTTGGGGTGCCATCGAGTTTTTTATCGAGTTTAACGATTTTACCTGTGAGCATTAAGCCCCAGGTCGATGCGTTAACTAGCACTGAGTCACTCTTGCTCATGTGCTCATCCCACTTAGCGCCTGAAAGCTTATCTTCAATCAGCGCATCGGCAGTGGCCGCATCGGGAATTCGTAGTAAAGCTTCGGCTAAACACATCAGGATAATGCCTTCCTGTGTTTCTAAGCTGTACTGTTGCAGGAAGGCATCTATGCCGACCATCAAACCTTTTTTATCGAATTGACGAACCTTATTGACCAGTTCGTGGGCACGACGAGTGACGCGCTCTATGGCTTCATCACTTGAGGGAACTAGTTTGATCAGCTCTGACAAGTATTGTTCTTCATCGACAATGTAGTTGTCGCTGACTGCTTTGAACAGTTCGTCGAGATTGGCAGAATCGTAGCGGCCTGCCAGCACTTCACTCGCTTTGAACATAGTTATCGCTTCCATCTTGGCCGTTATTGGGGCGCTATTGTTGAAACAAATTGGGAGGCGCCAAACGCATTTGATATTTTGTATACAATATGAAGGTTTGCGCGCGCAGATTATACAACCAAAATGTGACGGACAACACTATAGCGTGAAAGATTGTGAAGCTTGTTTGATTAGCTTGTTAATAAGTCGATGTAACGCTTGATTGACAAAAAAGCCAGTGTTTGAAAACACTGGCTTTTGGAAGGTAAATTAAGACTTTTTGTGTGTCAGACTCACATCCAACGTTTTTTATTGCGACGTTGTGGTCTAGGTAAATACACCAAAATAATGCCTAGGATTAAGCCCATGCCTGCGATTAATCCACCTTGGCGCCAAAGTTCAAAACGCTCATCTTGAGCGGTGCGATCTACCGCATTTTTCAGTTGATCACGTTCTTGAGTCGTTTTAGCTAGGTTGGTTTCTAACTCGCTTAGTTTAGCCTTTAATTCGAGCAGTTCGTCGGCATGATTATCCGTTGAACTTGATACTTCTGCTAACTTAGCTTTGGCCTGTGCGAGTTCAGTTGTTAACGCAGGGACTTGCTCACGGAAACTTTGAGTCGAACTGATCAAGTTGGTTTGTACCCAACCTTCACGGCCTTTATGGTCGATTATTTTGGAGTAATCACCTTGAGTTTCGTTGAGCAGTGTCACAGGTTGACCCGCTTCAATTGATCCAACAATTCGAAACTCAGTACCAGGGCCACCTAAAAGATACAGAAACACGTTATCCGAGATGTAGCGGGATTGGCCTTCGGCCAGCAGGTTGGAAGACAGCAAGATCATTCCTACCAGAGTCAGGAGTCTAAACACTTTTGTATTCTCATCAACGAAATAGTCTGCACATGCTAGGGATTTGAGGCCTGTAATGCAAGAGGGAAGTCATAGACTTCCCTCAACTTTACGGCATCCATGCTATGACCATTCCAATTTAATTCAATCTTTCCTACGACCTTCTAGTCCTAGGCGCTAATACTGCTTAATGTCAGCAACACATTTAGCGAGACTTCTTAATTAAAAATACCTTTAATCATATAGAAGAAGATGATTGATAGGCCAGCACCTGCTGGTAGGGTCACAACCCAAGATACGACGATATTACGTACCACACCAATGTTAATCGCTGCGATACCACGGGCCATACCTACACCTAATACCGCACCCACTAAGGTTTGTGTGGTAGAAATAGGTAAACCAGTGCTAGAAGCAATAACTACAGTTGTTGCCGCGGCTAATTCTGCCGCAAAACCACGACTTGGCGTTAAGTGAGTGATGTTTTTTCCGATAGTTTGCATAACGCGCTGACCAAAAATCGCCAGACCCATCACAATACCTACGGCACCCAAAGGTAAAATCCACCAGACTAGAGGTGATTTCGCTGCAATCTCACCACCGCTATTGACGACAGAAACAACCGCCGCTAATGGGCCAATCGCATTTGCTACATCGTTTGAACCATGGGCAAAAGCCATACAACAAGCTGTCAGAACCATCAGGATCGCAAACACTTTTTCAACGTTTTTGAACTGGGTTTGACGATCTGCTTTATCACTCATTTGTAAGCGTGAAATGGCGATTTTACCTAAGATACCAACTACAGCTGCAATAGCACCTGCGAGTAGGTAAGACTCGGTAACTGAGAAATGCAGACCAACATGGGATAAGCCTTTCATAATCGTCATTAATGACATGATGAAACCAGCAAATGCCATATAGAAAGGTACGAAACGCTTAGCATTACTCAATGGATCGTCAGTGTTGAAAATGAGTTTTTGAGTGCTTTGGAAGAGGATGAATGCCATAAAGCCCGAAATAGCGGGGGTTACGACCCAAGAGCCTACAATCCCGCCCACTTTATCCCATGAGACTGAATCTGCACCAACACCCACGGCGGCGAAACCAATAATGGCACCGACGATGGAGTGAGTCGTTGATACCGGCCAGCCAAGGGCCGATGCGACGACAAGCCAAATACCTGCTGCCAACAATGATCCTATCATGCCGTAAACCAGCAATTCAGGAGTCGCAGTGAAATAGCTAGAATCAATAATACCGCTACGAATGGTATTGGTAACTTCGCCCCCAGCTAAAAATGCACCGGAAAACTCAAAGATCATTGCGATAATAATCGCTTGTTTAATTGTAATTGCGTTTGAACCTACAGAGGTTCCCATCGCATTGGCGACGTCATTCGCCCCAATACCCCATGCCATGAGAAAACCAAATGCAGCCGCAATGGCAATAAGCCACGGGCCATTGGTGACTAAGACGTTAGCCACCTCAATACCTGCATCAACCATATTGATACCTTGATAACCTTAATTTGTTAAACGCGAGCCAGCATAAGCTCAAGACGCGAACCGACGCGTTCGGCAAGATCTGCAAGACCACCGACCCATTCAATCGTTTTGTAGAGGAACATCACATCGACAGGATTCAATTCAGATTCCATAGCGAATAACTGACGGCGTAACTGAATTTGTAGATCGTCAGTATCTTCTTCGATGATATCGAGTTCGTTGATCATTTTTGCCACTAAGTCGACTTCACGGCCACGGAAACCTGTTTCTAACAGATCTTCGAGTTCATTAATGACTTGTTTTGCTAGTGCTACCGCATCGATACAGCGTTGTAGATAAGCAATAAATGGGACTTGCATGACCTGAGGGATTAACAGCTGACGGCCGATAACACGACCGGAAATATCTTTGGCTTTGTTGGCTATCTTGTCTTGTTGAGTTAAAAGTTCCAATAAATCTGTACGTTCTACTGGCATAAATAAACCGCTTGGCAGAGTAAGGCGGATTTCACGTTTTAGTGAATCTGCTTGCTTCTCGGCTAAACTAATTTGCTTACGTAATTGAACTGCACTGTCCCAGTTGCCTGTGATAGTGGCTTCGAAAAAGGGGACGAGTAACGATGCGCAATCGTGTACTTTGTCCATGTGCTCTTGAAGAGGCTTAATTGGCGATTTTGCAAACACGCCCAAAATAGAGTTTACTGGCATTGCCGTTTACCTATTTAGATTGTTCCATTATTGGAAAAAGCGGGCGCATGTTAACCTATGCGTCCGCGTATTGAAACTGTGTTTTTTCAGAAAAAACGACAGGTTTATTCTAACGGGTTATATACCAACTGCAAAACCAAATCCTACGGGATTTTTATGACACATTTGTGACATTATGAACTAAAGATGACGCATCGATGAATATTTGATGACAAAATGAGCGGTTACGCAATGAATGCTGAGATTGAATTAAAACTGTTTTTCCTGCCGATATATCAAGAATCCCTGATAAATAAGTTAGATAGTCTCGATAATGCCGTACCTCAAGGTCAACGTCGTTTGGCGAATGGTTACTTCGACACCCCTGACTTGCAATTACGTCAGTGGGACATGGGATTGCGGGTGCGCGGTTACGATGCGCACCGAGAGCAGACCATAAAAACCGCAGGACAAGTCGTGGGCGGCATTCATTCGCGGCCCGAATATAATGTGACTATCCAATCCGATAGCCCAGACTTAAGTCTATTTCCTACCAGCATTTGGCCCGCTGATGCTGATTTAGCGGCGACGCAAGCTCAGTTGACTTGTATATTTCACACCGATTTTTATCGTCGCGCTTGGCATGTTCAGATTGATAACAGCGTAGTCGAAGTGGCGTTAGACATAGGTGAAATCACCGCAAATGGTCAGCAAGAAGCCCTGTGTGAGCTCGAGTTTGAACTCCTCAGTGGCGATACTGAGGCGCTACTTAAGCTGGCGATGCAGGTGGCGAGTGTTGTGCCCGTGCGTTTAGGTAAGGCCAGTAAAGCGCTGCGGGGCTATCGATTGGCGGGCAAGGCTAAGCCGCTCGATTTAAAAGCATTGGAATTTCTGCCACTGGCCGAGTCACACGATTCTTCTTTACTGGATTTAAGTGCAAACTGCCAAATCCTGCTTGAAACCGCCCTTGAGCGCTGGCAATTATTAGAGAGCATGATCGCAGAGGAAAGCGACCCTGAAGCCTGTGTGGCACTATGGTGGCGGATGCGCGCCTGTATTCGTTTGTTGCGCATGACCTTAAATCAGTTCGAATTATTGAATGTGACACTGTCTAGCCAATTTATGCTGATTGAAAAGCAGCTCGATTTTATTGAGCAGGCACAGGCGTTGACCGCTTTGCTTGGTAGCCAAAGAGGCTTATTTGCTAAACTTGGCCAACATGCCCAAGTTAAGGCGCGACTTCTGGCGCAACTGACAGAGATTAATCGGACGGGACGCTTACTCTCCCTATGGCAACAGATCGAATATGGTCAACTACAGCTGGCTATTGTTGAACTGTTGCTAAAGATCAGTGCTGGTGAAGTGGACATCACCCATCAGCCTAGCTTACGCCAGCATGCCGATCGTGCTCAGCAAGCTTCTTGGATGGCGATAATTGAGGTCATGCCACTCAATAGCGTCATGACAGCGGCGAATTATCTACAAGTGGCCACAGTGTTGGATGCGAGCATTCTTGTGGGTCATGCCTACGGCAGTTTATATGAGGCGAAATCACGGGACGCATTTCGTGCACCTTGGCAAGATCTCGCGCTTGGGATTAAAACTTTGGCTTGTTATCGCGCCTTACAGGATGCGAGTCGGGAGTTAGATATCAATTTAGCTGAGTGGCTGGAAGACAAGCAGCAGAGTTTGTTGTTTGCTATGGAATCGACACGCCGTAACGCGATGCAACAGCAGGTCTACTGGTAGTATTACTTTTTATCGCTGATAAACGGAAAAGGCTCAATCTAAAATAGATTGAGCCTTTTCATTAGTCCGTTTTCGCAACAAAGTCAGCTATTTTTTGTTTCGATAGCCTGCTTAAGTTCCGCAATTTGAGCCAGCATTTGCGCTTGATTTTGTTCTATTTTTTGTTGGTTTTCTTCCATTCTTGCTAAGGCTAGCTCAAGTTCTGATTTGATTTCGGCTTTATGCGCATCTTGGCGTTCTTGGCGTTCAGATTCATCTGGCGCGACAAATACCGATGCCATATAACCTGAAATCACCCCAAAAAAACTCACACCGCTGACAATGACCACGCCACCTATGATGTGGCCTGCTGTGCTTACAGGATAATAATCGCCGTAGCCGACGGTAGAGATAGTGACTAATGCCCACCAAATCGCTTGCTCAGCGGTCTGGATATTGGCGCCTTCGGTGCCGCTTTCGACGATGAGCATAATGACGGAAGCTAATGTTAGAATCGTCACCATAGCAACCAGTAAACTGGCTAAGGTGGCTTGTTTACGTTGTTTTACCAGTGGGAGCAGCAGTGAGCGACTCATGCGGATCAGGCGTATTACCCGTAGGATTTGAAAAAGCCGTGCCATACGTAGGGCTTCAATCGCCGGAATACTGGCAATAAAATCAATCCAATGGTGTTTAATGAAAAAGCGTTTATCGCGAGCACGGATCAACCCAACAAAGAAGTTGATCATAAAAATCATGCAAATACTGGTATCGACAAAGAAGAGCAAGCGGTAGGTTTCGCTATCTAGGCGGCCGAAGGTCATGACAAGTACTATGATCACCGACAGCAAGGACAATAGCATCATCGCCATTTCGAATGGAGAAGGAGTGCCAAGGGTGCGAAGCGACCATGGGGTTTTATCTGTCATGCCAAACATGATCCCTGTTAAGTGCGGCGAATATCACTACTAAAGTAAAAGACTTTAGGCTGTGAGTAAATTGACTGAGTTAATAAAAGGGCTATAAATCGATTAATCGCGCCAGCCAATGGTAAGAAGGGTTGGCGCTTGAGATCAGCGTTGCTTTAGGTTTCATCAACAAAGTGGACTAAATCGTCGAGTACACGGCGTTTAATTTCTAGCTGTGAATCGGCACTTAAACCATATTTCTCTGCCAGTTGCACATAGTCATCTGCATTGAGTGACACGGTAAGACGCGGACGCGTTGGCCGTTTCGATACGCTAAGACCTAAAATAGTGCGAATTTGATCAGAAGGGCTAACGCCTGCATCTAACGCGGCTTTACGAATAGAGTATTGAAATTTTTCATCGAGATCGAAGGCAACCTGTGTCGCCTTAGCGGCTTGTTGGTTCTTTAACCATTGCTCGGGCAGAGGGTGTTTGGTTTTACTCATGGCGTATTACCTATTGCTATCAACCGTTTCTAGCGCTTATCTGTGAGATTGTATTGGGATTATTGATAAAGTGCGAGCACGCACTTTATCTTATTTTCGTGTTATTTCGCCGGCCAGTATTCCCGAATATCCGTTAGCGGGCGATATAGGGTCAAGACAACATCGGTATCACCCCCTTCGTAGACTTCCACTTCGACGGCGCAGCTTTCATTGTCATCAAGTAATAAATAGTACTCAAAGGGCTCACCTGTGGCGCCATTGGCATCCTGTGGCGGCTTTTGGCCACGATAATCCTGACGATGGAAATAGCCAAAAGCGGCAAAAGTCACTTGGTGGTATTGTTTTCCAAGCCATTGTTCAAGTTGTTCAGCTAAGTCGGCCGATAATACTTGCGTAGTTAACTCGGCATGACCCGGTTCCTCGAACAGGGCGCTGAATTGCTCGAGATCGAATAATTGCTCCACTTGGGCGCGGGAAACCTTAATCGAAAAGGCGAGATAGGTTTCGTCGTCTTCTTCAATGCTCAAAAAGAGAGTATCGCTACCATGTCCCTTGAGTAACCACTCGGAGTGTTGTTTACGTTCCGACTCGTAAGTATGTACGGCTTCGACTCTTAATTGTTGACCACGGAGTTGTGGTGGCAGGGCAAAACTATCATCAATTGAGATCATGTCGCCGACATTGAGCTGGGACGGGTGATTGAGCTCGCGCTGTGGCGGGGCTTTCTTACCAAAAATACTATTGAAAAATCCCATAGTGATTCCTGCTGACTATGCTCGCGTGCGGCCTCATATTGATTGGCAGCAGATATTCACGGGCAATAGTGGTCATTTTTATTTAATGAGGATGAAACAAAAAAATGCCGAGGTCAGTAGGGGGTGATGATCCCACTGAGACTCGGCATTCGGTCAATCATTGCTTAGCTTTTACGTGCTTTGATTCGATCTAGCACTGCATTTGCGTTTGACTTTTGCTCACCAATACCCGCTTCGGCTAGTTTGGCTTGCAACGACTTATCACTGTTTTCATCGGCTAAGGTTTCAGCCGCTTTTAAACGGTCGTCAAATTGTTGCTGACGTGCCTTGATACGTTCTAGTGAATCTTTAGCGTTCAGCAGCTTAGAGTTGCTAGACGCGAACGAGTCAGTAATGGTTGCCGTCGCTTTTTGGACGCTTTCGGTGGTTTTAACCATGCTCAACTGACGTTGATAATCAGACAATTGGCGTTCGGTTTTCTTCACTAAGTCTTTCAAGCGTGCAGCATGGGCGCTAAAGCTGTCGTTGGCGCTTTGTTGCTCAGACAACTCTTGGTCTAACTGAGCAATCTTTTCAGCAATTTCAATCGCTAAGGCTTCATTACCTTTGTCCAATGCTTGAGTTGCATAACCTTCGTGTTCTGCAATCGAACGTTTCAGACGGTCGATTTCACGGCTGGCTTGCATTTCTTTTGCCATGACATCGGTCAGTTCACGTTTAGCATTGGTTAAATGCTTTTCTGCATCACGGATTTCCTGTTCGAAAATACGGGTTGAGTTTGCGTCAACGATGCTTTGGCCAACTTCGGTGGCACCACCGCGAAACGCTGTTAAAATTTTATTCAGAATGCCCATTTTGTGGCTCCTTATTTCAGATAGTCGACCAATTCATCAATAACTTCTAAACAGTTATCAGATAAAACTGCTAATTCTTGCTCGATTTCGAGCATGCTAGATTGTAGTGATAGCGCACCGTAAACCACGTATTTGTCATCAATTTTTGCAAAAGCTGACAAGGGCATTGGAATGTTGAGCTCTAGCATGGTTTCAAACATTTCACTGCGACGTTCTTGATTTACTTCGTTCTCGCCCCACAGGTAGCTGATGCAAAGCACTTGGTTGTCCGTTACCGATACAAATACCGGGATTTCTTCACGGCCGACCACATTCACTTGCAACACTTCGACTTCACCATCGATTGGATAACAATCAAATTGAAAGCCAGTTTGGCTGTTGTTGCCAAGACTGTTGAGGTGATTGGCAATGGTATGGATATTCATATTTGTCCTTATTGACATATTATGTCTGTGTTCAAAGATAGCACCGAGACATAATATGTCAAGTACTATCTCATCCTATTAAAAAAGATCCAGTCCTTGATTCTCGGACCAATCTTGCAAATGGTAGTGATACAGCTGCAATGAACCCAATTCATTGGGTTTTATGTTGGCGGCATCTTGATAAAAATTGGCTGGAAACTCAAAGGCGCCATCCACTAAACCTAAAGTGAGCCAGTCATCTTTGATGGGCAACACAGTTAACTTCGCTAATCTGTGTTGTGCATCGAGTCCGCCTAAGGTTGCAATACTCCAGCCCCATTCACCAAAACTGGGCACATTATGATGGTACTGCTTGACGTCAAATCCCGCCAATGCCAAGGTTTTTGCTACCGAAATAAAGGCCTTAGGGGCATGGTAAGGCGATGTCGACTGTACAGTCAGAGCGCCATCACTGCTCATAAGTTCCTTTAATTTACGGTAGAAATAGTCCGAATACAGTTTATTAAGATCGGGATGGCTCGGATCGGGCAAGTCTACGATAATCGCATCGTATTTCACGCCTGTGGCAATCAGTTTATCGACACCATTAAATGCATCGTCGTTGATCACTGTGACACGGGGATCGTTCAGTGCGTTGCCATTGAGCGCCAACATAGCGCGACTGAGACTATCGGGCATATCTGTATCGGGCGATTTAAATAATTGCACTAGGCCCACATCGAGATCGAGCAGCGTGACTTGTTCAGGTTCCCAGCGCAGTACTTGTTTGAGACCGAGTCCATCACCGCCGCCAATGATCAGCACCTTGTTGTGACGGGCACTGGCCGCGAGCGTAGGATGAACGAGAAACGTATGGTAGATGTGCTCGTCTATGCTAGAAAATTGTAAGCGACCATTGATGTATAAAGCATAAACGGGCGGCAGACCGTTACCGCGCAACCGCTCGGTGAAGGTCAGCTGTTGGAAACGTGTCGCTTTGGCGTAAACCACTTTGTCTTTATAGAGCAAATTATTGAATTCTTGCTCCCAGCGTGGGCCGTGGATTGCTAATACGAGTAAGACGCCAGTCACGATAAAATGCCCACTCAAAAGCAGTTTAGCGCGGCGGATTTTAGGCCAGAATCGCCAGATAAACACAAAACCTGCCAATAGATTGAAACTGGCGGTTAAGGCGGCGGCGAGTTGGATATCGATGGCGAGCATAAAGCCAACCCAAATGGCGGCACCTATGCCTGCGCCTATGTAATCAGCGCCGTAAATGGTGCCCGCGTTATGCAGTAAATGCTCGTCGGAAAGGGATTGGCGAACCCTCGCAATCAGCGGGATTTCCATACCAATCATCAGGCCCAATAACACACCCCACACATAGGGTAAGTATTCGCTGAGTTTTTGCAGCGAGCCTATCATGCCACCTTCGGGCAGTTGATCTGGCGGTAAACCTAAGGTGTTAGCAATGATTAATGGCAGTTGTTGACCAAAACCAATCACCGCTGCTGTGATTAAAATGGCGAGTGAGCCACAGAGTGCAACTGTGAGTTCTAAGATCACAAAACCGGTAAAGGCATCACGGATCTTACGCGCGGCGAAGGCACCTAGCCCCATGGAGACAATCATTAAGCCTATCATGGTGTAAATGGCGGCTTCTAATGCGCCTAAAATGCGGCCCGCATAGTGGGATAAAAGATATTCGTAGATCAGGCCGCAACCTGCTAATACGGCCATAATGCCCAATAAGAGAACATCGTCGAACCAACCTAGGCGGCTAGGTCTAGCCGCCGAGGGAGTTAAGCTAATTTCTTGCATTCGATTAAGCCATCAGTGCCGTAAGAATAAGTGCGATAGCGATACTGATCGCCATTTCTACTGCGGCGATACCGATATTGTGTTGTCTTTCCACTTCATCGGCTAAATCGATACGGGCCAATACCAGTTTCTTCACGACGAACAGCAGTAAGGAGAGCGCGATCAGCATAATGACTGAGAACACTAACCAACCGATCACGTTAGTCACATAAGCCGTTGGATTATAAATAATAAAGTGACTGGCGGCATTAAAGCTCAGTGCCATAGCAATCATGTAACCCGCATGGCGTAGCGCTAACGCTGTATGACCTTGGGCTAAGGCTTGCTGCATAGACGAGTCTTGGTTGCGGCTTGCGAAACGGTTTTCACGCCAGCGCGTGAGTAGCACTAACATCAACTGCGAAATCGCAAAGGCGCTGAAGATGGCAATGAAGGTATCGACCGTTAAATCTTCTGCCCACAGCAAGACGGAGCGAATGATAATGGCGGTAGCAATAGCAACGCTGGCATCGACAATAGCGACGGACACATTACCTTTGATGATTTGCTCGTTTTTATCAAACTCATTTAGCGCTATTTTATCGTGGAGAAAACGGCCGAGTTTAATCAGTACTAAACCGAATAAACCATAGCAGCTCATGCCAATCGCTTCGGTAAGATAAGAGTGTGCCGCAGCGCCTGTGATAGCGCCAGTAAGCACTATGCCTAGGGCGGCAACTGCGCCAGCGGTACTTATGCCAAAGGCAAAGTTATCCCGCTCTGCCAGCTCCTTACTGCTATTGACCTTTACACTCCAACCTTGCAAATAACGCATTAGCGTTAGCAAAATTACGGCTATGGTGAGATCGATAGCCAGAATGATGGCTAGCTCTGGTGTGATACCGAAATCCTGAAATAATGTCATTGGAAATCCTTAGTTACTTGCCCCGGCGCACACTGCGGGTCGTGCGATTACTGGAATTGCGGAAACTGCTGTCTTTAGCATAGTTAGATCGAAACTTACTGTTCGAACTCTTGCTCGCACTTGTCGTGCTGGCCTTAGGTGCGCTGGTACTTTCACGGGATAACGCCGTGCCACCAGTTCGCGGCTTAGCATAAGGGCTGTCAAAGCGCTTGCCTTGTGAGTCGAAACGTTTTTTCGTTTGTTCGAAAGTCTTATTTTGCGCATCCGCTTGTTTGGGTGAGGTATAGCGATAACGACCTACGTCATTGTAATAGCTATAACCACGGTTACCCGACCAACGATCGTAGGAAACTGGGCGATTGAAAACATTCGAAAACATCGAATACATGCCATACCAAGCCCAAAACGAAGTGCCGCTTGAGTCGGTTTGCCAGTTGCCGTAAGAGGGATTACCAACTAATTGACTGCCTGGACCAAAATCTTCACCGCCATTGGCTAATGTTGCGGCCTCACGGCTAATCGCATTTACGCGAGCCAGTTTGCCGTCGGACATATCGGCGACCACGTTGACTGGATCAGACAACATATCGTTAAACAGACTGGGATCTGCGGCTTGATAAAGATTTTCCGCTTCGGCCAGCTGTTGATCGAGATCGGCAAAGTTACTCGCCACTTTCGACTCATCTAATCGACGTTTCAGCGAGGTATACATGGGGCCTTGGGTGCCAGAATCCTTTGCTAATTCATCAAGCAGAGGCGCTAAATCGGGTTTCTGCTGCTTTAACAGTGTGGTGTATTGTTTTAAGAGGTTAGCGTTACGCAACTGGCCGTCATCGATCATCGTCGTGAGCGTAGCGAGGCGTTGCTGCGTGAGTTGTTGATACTTCGCGATTTTATCCGGTCTGTCATCGCCACAACCCGTCAGCGATAGCGAAACGGCTAAAAAAAGTATCGATGTGAGAACACGGGTTAGCATTCCTGCCATGTTTTCTCCAAAAGGTAATGAAATAAAACTCAAATACTTGCAGGCAATAATAATCCGCTTGCCCAATATGCCTGCCGCGCAGGTTATAGTACCCTTAAATGCCACAGATAAAAGTGTAAACCTTTATTTGTGTGTTACATCAGGTAGCTGCAAGTCTCGTCAAACATAACATGATGTGGCGTCAATCTATATCATTTACGACATAATATGTCGATAGCTAAATTTGTTAGGGATTATTATGACCATGCAAAAAGACAGTAATAAGTCATTGTCTATTCTTATTAATCAAACCGCTGAACGCAATTGGCTGCGATTAGAGGAAGCATGGTCCGAAGGACTTGCGCAATTAACGCCTGCTCAGCAGCAAGAACTCAAAACGGTTTTGGGACTCAGTGATTATGTGGCGGCTCAACTATGCCGACATCCCGAGTGGATCGCTATGCTGTTTGCGGGCGATTTAAGCCTGATTGATCGTAAAAACTTTGATGTTGATTTACATGAAGAACTGGCTAGCACGACCACTGAGGAGATGGCTAAAACCACTCTGCGACGGTTTCGTAACTATCAAATGGTGCGTTTAGCTTGGCGTGACTTTTTAGACTATGCCAGTTTAGAGGAATCCTTGCTTGATCTGTCGGCGCTAGCCGAAGCGTTAGTAATCTGCGCCCGCGATTGGCTCTATAAAGATATGTGCGCTCAATATGGCACGCCGATGGACAAAGAAGGGAATCCGCAACCGCTACTGATTTTAGGCATGGGCAAGTTAGGCGGCCGCGAGCTTAATTTCTCCTCCGATATCGATTTGATTTTCACGTTTCCTGAGCATGGCGAAACCGTCGGCGGTCGTCGCAGTTTAGATAATCAACAATTCTTTATCCGCATGGGGCAAAGGCTAGTGAACTTGCTCGATCAAGTCACAGTCGATGGTTTCGTGTTCCGCGTGGATATGCGTTTGCGCCCCTACGGTGAAAGTGGCCCCTTGGTGGTGAGTTTTAGTGGTCTTGAGGATTATTACCAAGAACAAGGGCGAGACTGGGAGCGTTATGCCATGGTCAAGGCGCGTGCGCTCGGGCCTTGGAACCATTTCTCCGATGAACTACACCGCCTCCTGAGACCCTTTGTGTATCGCCGTTATATCGACTTTTCGGCAATTGAATCCCTGCGGAAAATGAAGCAACTCATCGCGCAAGAAGTGCGGCGCCGTCATTTGACCGACAATATTAAACTCGGTGCAGGCGGTATTCGTGAGGTCGAGTTCGTGGTGCAAAGTTTTCAATTGATCCGTGGCGGCCGTGAGCCTGCGTTGCGTCAGCAGAGTTTATTCGGTGCTATCGATACGCTTTACAGCTTAGGGCAGTTTGAATATTTGGCGGTGGATGAGCTTAAACACAGTTATTTACTGCTGCGCCGGGTTGAGAATCTGCTGCAAGCCATTGACGATAAACAAACCCAAACCTTACCGAATAATCCACTGGATTGGGCGCGATTGTGCCATGTACTCGATATGGCCAATGAGGTTGATTTACGCACTCATATTGAAGCGGCAATGAGCAAAATCCATCGTCATTTTAAAGCCACAGTAGGCGGCGAAGAAGGCGAAGAAAAAGCTGAACATTGGACGACGCAGCTGTGGAATATGCAAGACCTTGATGATGGCATCGCGTTGTTGGCCGAACAGCAAATTGATGATGACAAGCTGTGCCCTATGCTTAGCAGCTGGCGCGAAACAGTGACTAAGCGTTCCATTGGTCCACGCGGGCGGGAAACCTTAGATAAATTAATGCCGAGATTATTGGAAGAACTGATTAATCAACAGAGTCCATCGTCAGCCTTTGAACCCGTGTCTAAGGTGCTGGAGCAGATTTTAACTCGCACCACTTACCTTGAGCTTTTGTGTGAAAACCCAGGTGCGCGGCAGCAGTTGGTGAGCTTGTGTTGCGCCAGTCCTTGGATTGCCGCGCAGTTGGCTAAATTTCCCATGTTGCTTGATGAGCTTATCGATCCGTCGCAGCTCTATGACACGACATCCATCGACGATTATCCGAGCGAGCTGCGTCAGTACATGATGCGCGTGCCCGAAGATGATATGGAGCAGCAGATGGAAGCGCTGCGACAATTTAAGCTTTCACAACAACTTAAAATCGCCGCCGCCGATGTCACGGGTGTTTTACCCGTGATGCAAGTGAGCGATCACTTAACCTTTTTAGCCGAAGCCATCATAGAACAAGTGGTGATGCAGGCGTGGCAACAGGTTTCTGTGCGCCACGGCGTACCCGCACACCTTGAGGGCAATGACACCGGCTTTGCCGTTGTTGGTTATGGCAAGCTCGGCGGGATAGAGTTGGGTTACGGCTCCGATCTCGATTTAGTCTTCCTGTGTGAAAATAAAACAGAAAACGGCCTGACCAATGGTGATCGCCCGATTGAAGTTGGTCATTTTTACCTCAAACTCGCCCAGCGCATTCTGCATTTATTCTCGACTCGCACCACTTCGGGGGAGTTGTATGAAGTGGATATGCGCCTGCGTCCTTCTGGCGCCTCGGGTTTGATGGTCAGTGAGATTGAGCGTTTTGGCGAATACCAAGCTAACGAGGCGTGGACTTGGGAACATCAAGCTTTAGTTCGCTCGCGTTTTGTTTTTGGTGACAATAGTTTAGCGGTTAAATTCAGTCATATTCGCGCTTCAGTATTGGAAAAGCCCCGTGATAAAGCTGAGCTGCAAAAAGCGGTACGTGAGATGCGTCAGAAGATGCGCGATCACTTGCTTAAAGTCAGTGATGGCATGTTTGATTTAAAGCAGAGTCCAGGCGGGATTGCCGATATTGAGTTTATTGCCCAGTACTTAGTGCTGGCTAATGCCCACGAGTATCCAGAGCTAACGATTTGGTCCGACAATGTGCGGATTTTTGGGGTATTAGCTGAGCTTGAACTCTTGCCAATGATGAGTGCCCAGCATTTAACTCAGACCTATTGCTTACTGCGGGATGAAAATCATCGCCTGACTCTGCAACAAAAGGCGGGGCAGTTACCTGTGTTAGAGGTTGAGGAACATGCCGAGCGAGTGCTCAATATCTATCGCGCTGTGCTTGAATAGTACAGTCATCTATACAGTCATTTAAAGGGAGTAAGGCTGAAACGAATATCAGCCTTAACACCGCAAGAATGCACAATTTAGGCTAGAGTTTAATGAGAGCAGTTAGCAGAGAGCACCATGCAATTACCTACTATCCCTGAAAACGAGCTGCAACGTTTGGCCACGTTACGCGCACTCAATGTGCTCGACACTGATGCCGAAGAACGTTTCGATCGTATTACTCGGCTCACGCGCAGAATTTTCTCTTTGCCGATTTGTGTTGTGACCTTAGTGGATGCCGAGCGGCAGTGGTTTAAATCTCGCCAAGGATTGGAGGTGACTGAAACACCACGGGAAATCTCATTTTGTGGCCATGCAATCAATCAAGACGATATTTTTATCGTGAATGACGCCCTCAAAGATCCGCGCTTTAGTGACAATCCACTGGTGACTGAGCAGCCGCATATTCGCTTTTACGCCGGCTATCCCCTCACCATTCACGGGCAATATCGGGTGGGTACTTTGTGTTTAATCGGCACTGAACCGCGGGATTTTACGGCTGAAGACATTGAAACCTTAACGGATTTAGGACAAATGGTAGAGGCTGAATTACTCTCTATCGCGCAAAATACCTTAGATCCCTTGACGGCTATTTCGAATCGACGTGGTTTTGAATTACTGGCCCATCAGTCACTGGCGAGTTGTCGACGTACCGAATCTGAGGCGGCCTTAGTATTCTTCGATCTCGACTTTTTTAAGGAAGTGAATGACAGCTTTGGTCATCGCAAGGGCGATCAGGTGTTATATGATTTTGCCCATATCTTAATGACTGCTTTTAGGGAGTCGGATGTGATCGCAAGGCTTGGCGGCGATGAGTTTGTGGTGCTGTTAAGTTTTGTGCATAGAGATACAGTCAATCGGGTCATCGAGCGTTTTAAGCAGTTACTTGAGCAATATAATCAACAGCATCCTAAGCAACATAGATTGGCGACCAGCATAGGTATCGCCCATTGGACACCAAATTCAGATATGAGCTTAGAGGATCTGTTAGATTCCGCCGATAAAGCCATGTATCAGGATAAAGCCACACATCACAGTGATGCATCTTAAATTGTTTACGCTTATGCCAATGAAAAGGGAGACAATAATGCCCCCCCTTTCATTGGACTTTATTCGGCGAAGAAGCACTAAGCTGTAATGAGCGTTACCCAATGTTGATATAAGGGTAAGCCAATTAATACGTTAACCGGAAATGTGATCCCCAGTGAGGCTAGCATAGCCAGACCTATATTGGCTTCGGGGATTGCGGCACGAATGGCCGCTGGCGCTGCGATATAAGATGCGCTGGCACTTAATGCCGCTAACACTAAAATGCTGCCTGAAGGTAAGTCCAGCCAAACGCCTACACCAATACCACACCAAGCTAATACAAAGGGCGCTACGGCGGCAAACGCTAATAAGCGCCATTGTTTAAGTGGTAGCGGCAAACACACTTTGGCCGTTACTAAGCCCATTTCCAGTAAAAATAATGCCAGTAAGGTTTTGAACCCGCCTAGTAGCACAGGTGTAAGCGGCGCAAGTCCCGTTGGGCCATAAAGCCAACCTATCACCACACCGCCAAGAAGTAAGACAACGCCGCGGCTGGTTAAGGCTTCGTGCAACACGCTTGATTGATTTTCATTTTTGGGTGATGTTTCAATTGCTTTTTTGGCACTTAAGTATCTGTGTAACCAGAGCATTACGACAATAGCAGGTAGTTCCAGCAGCACGAGATATAGGGTCGTTTCTGGCCTTAAGATCAGCCCAGATTTTTCAACCATAGCCATCACCACCGCAAAGGTTCCCGCACTGACGGAGCCGTAATGGGCGGCAATACTAATGGCATCGGTATGGCCAATGCGAACCAGCCGAGTTAGTACAGGGTATAAGGCCAAGGGGATAATCAAACCTAAGGCAACAACCGCTAACAGCTCAGTGATCACTAAGTTTTGAGTGTGACCGTGGAGCGCCATTCCGCCCTTTAAACCTAAGGTAAGCATTAACAGTATGGATAGGGTTTCGTAGATCGCGGGGGGGACTTTAAGATCTGATTTCACTAGGCCAGCTAACAGGCCTAAGGCGAAAAATGCAATGACAATATCGGGCATAAGTATCTCATTAAGTTTGACTTTTAAGCCGTGCAAAACGCGCTTGTTTGTCGAGTGATCCTGATGGCTGGTGATTTTGGACCTAATTAGTTATATTGAAAAATAAATTGTTTACCACCTAGGTATAGATAATTGTCTATGGATAAGCGTTCGTCATCGACTCAGCTTAAATTGCGGCATTTGAGTTTTCGGTTACTGCAGGTGTATGTGCAAGTGGTGCGGTTAGGTAATATTTCCGCAGCGGCGAGGGCATTGCATTTAACTCAACCCACAGTGTCATTACAGCTTAAAAAACTGGCCGATGTGTTGGGCGAGCCATTACTCGAGAGTCGTGATGGCCGCATGTTACCGACCTTGATTGGTCATGAGTTGTACCGCGCAGCCTGCGATACCTTGAGTCGTTTTGAGGATTTCGATGCTTTTATGCAGCAGGCTAAAGGTGGCAGTGTCGGTCACATCAATATCGGTATTGTCACTACCGCCAAATACGTGTTGCCACGGATTTTAGGGGCATTTTATCGGCAGTTTCCACAGGTTAAAGTGACCTTAAACATTGGTAACCGTGCCCATGTATTAGGCAGATTTGAACGTCAAGAAGATGATTTATACCTGTTCAGTCATCCTCCAAGTGGCGATAACGTGTTATCTGCACGCATCATTAAAAATCCGCTGCAACTGATTGCACCAAAGGAGCATTGGGCAGTGGGTCGTGAACAAGTGAATTTTAACGAGCTTAAGAATGAGCGTTTTATCGTGCGCGAACCGGGGTCAGCCACCCGCTTAATGTTCGAGTCTTGGTGCAGCGGACAAGGCATCACGCTCGGTGACACTATGCAAATCGAGAGTAATGAGGCGATACGCTTGAGTGTCGCGTCGGGCTTAGGTTTGTCCGTAATTTCGGCGCATACCTTGCAAGAAGGGCGCGAAAAACCTGCAATTCTAACTGTTACGGGGTTTCCGCTCGAAAGTAACTGGTATCTAGTTGGCCGTAAAGATCGCCGTTTGCCCTATGCCGCCATGCAACTGGTGGACTTTATGGCGGCGCATTTGGTCGAGTGTATCGAGCCAGAATGGGTTGCCACAGATATCAGTGAATTGGCTATGCACTTTAATCATGCACCGCAAACTCGGTCCTAGCACTCTTGAGTCTCGCTTGTATTATGGAAGCTTTATTAAACTAGATCATAGCGTTATGCATTGAGGGTAACGGTTTAACACATCTTGTGCCATTACCCTCTGATTCTATTATAAAGTGATACTCTAGACTTTAAATCGCGTCAGTAGATTGTTCAGTTCAACGGCGAGTCTTGAGAGTTCATGTGCCGAGGCACTGGTTTGCTGTGCCCCCGCAGCGCTTTGGCTGGCGAGATCGCTAATGTTCACAATGTTTTTATCGACTTCACGGGCGACTTTCGCTTGTTCTTCTGCGGCGCTTGCGATGACCATATTGCTGTTGTTCATAGTACTGATTTGAGTGTTGATCGTGTTTAATGCATCCCCAGCGAGCCTTGCGACAGCGAGTGCTTGCTCTGCCTTTTGACCACTGTGCTGCATCGATAGCACAGCGGTTTCAGTGCCGTGCTGGATCTTGTTGATCATGTCTTCAATCTCGCGGGTCGAAGACTGAGTGCGGTGGGCTAGGGCGCGAACTTCATCGGCAACGACCGCAAAACCACGGCCAGTATCGCCCGCTCGTGCCGCTTCAATGGCTGCGTTGAGGGCCAGTAAATTCGTTTGCTCGGCAATTGCGCGGATCACATCTAAAACTTTGCCAATATCGACAGCTTGCATGGCTAAGGTTTGGACAATTTGCGAACTTTGCGTCACATCCTGATTCATGTCGATAATGGCGGCGACGGTTTGATCTACCTGTTTTTTACCTAATTCAGTATTGCGGGCGGTTTCTTCTGAGGCCTCTGAAGCGAGCACCGCCGTATTGGCCACTTCATCTACTGCCGAACTCATTTCGGTAATCGCAGTTGCCGCTTGCTGTATTTCATCATTTTGTTGCTGTATGCCGCGGGAAGCATTTTCAGTGACGGAATTGAGTTCTTCGGCGGCGGAGGCGAGCTGGCTAGAGGAGTTTGCTATATGGGATAAAGTGTCGCGCAGGTTTTGCTGCATTTCAGCTAATGATTGCATCAGTTGACTGGTTTCATCTTTACCCTCTGTGCTGATTTTCTGCGTTAAATCCCCCCTTGCGACTGCCACTGAAATGCCTACAGCTTCCTTCATTGGCTGCACGATACTGCGAGTTAAAAATATTGCCACTACAAATGCAGCGATTAAGGAGCCCACTATCATAATGCTGTTTAGCCATTTACTCTCGTCGTAGGCTTGTGCAGTTATTTGACCTTGTTCCTTTGCATATTCAGTATTCAAGCTGCCAATGCTAATGAGCGTCTTTGTCATTTTTTCGGCTTGCACTATCATGACATCATCCATGATCCGTTTAGCTTCGGCTGCATCATTCGCCTGTAGCTTGCTGATCATCTCATCTTGATGCTTTAAATACAGATCAAGGCTGCCACTAAATTCTTGATAGAGCTCCTGCTCACCTGGCAGGCTAATTAAAGGCTCATAGTTTTTTTGATCCGTTTTAATACTCTGGCGGATTTGCCTTAATGTATCGAGTCCTTTGTTAAGTTCTGCTGCCGAATTTGCTAATAACAGGCGAAATGTAAACACCCTAGCGCGCATCACATTGAGGTTGATGCTCGACAGACTGACCAGCGTAGGTAGGGTATTATCTTCAATTTCTTCTGCAGTGGATCGCATGGATGACATCGTCTGTAATGACATGATTCCTTGAAGTAGCAACACAAGAGCAAGTAATCCAAACGCAGCAATTAATCGTGAGCCAATCTTAAATTGTCGTAACCACATAAGTTAATCGTCCCTGTATTTAAAATAGTTCCGTTTAAGGCAGTTCTTAATATTTTCTAGCGAATACTTCGAACTAAGTGTCATGGCGCTTATTCAGAATCATGAGTCTTTAGTTGATTGCATAAACTATAGATTATATTTTTCAGCTTTTATGTTGCAGGTTGTAAATTTGATCGATTTAAACCTATAGGCTGTAAATTAGAACAATTGAAACTAAGTTACACCGTACCTTAAAACTCAAGGTTAGCAACAGCTAGAAGCAAATTGAACGTAATGAGTCATTTAGTTGTGTGAATTGAATCGATTATGGCAGATGAGTTTTCTATTTTATGTATTTGATTTTTAATTATTATAATTTTTTTTGTTGTACTAGTTTGTCTATGATTGCAGATTTTCAATTTAGGTACTTATTCATCTTTCTAGGCTTGTATCTGCAAATAGCGTATTTGACTTGTTATATTCTGAATGCATGAATTATCTTGTCACTAATTGTTCCTCGAATTTTTATCGTGATGGCTAACTTCTTGCTTATCAATATTAGGGGGTTGGTCTAACTCAACAGAGCGATAAATCGCTAATGTTTTACGGCCATTCACTTCGACTCATTGCTATTAATCGACTGTAGGTGCGGCGGAATTCAAAACTGAGTGCGCCACCTTGATAGAGTTCACTCAGTGGCACGTCACAGCTGAGATATAAGCTGACATTTTGATCGTATAACTCATCAATTAAGCTGATAAAACGCCGTGCTGGGTCGTCGTTGGCTGCATAGGAGAGTTTGCGCTCGCCCGTGGCTGCGGCTTGGTTATCACCTGTACCGTCCTCTGTGCCGCGGGCACGGATCCAGCTTTTCACTTCGCCGCCTAATTTGGGAACGCCGCTCACCATTAAGATCTTAAATCGGCTGGCGATTTCGATGTAATCGAGTTGGGATCTCGGGCCGTCACATAGGGCATAAAAGTCGAACCAAGCGACTGAGTTGCCTGTTGGCGCTATAGCGGCGCGGATCACAGGGATTTCACGGTTGCAGATGGTTAGGCTAGCATTACTCATTCTGCTATCACTAATGCCAATAGCGCTCATATTGGGTCTATTTGGCGTTAACCTATTCACTAGCTTGTCAAAAATCCGCTCAAAATCGAGTGTTCCGGTAATGCCGATATTGCGGGAAATCGAGGCGTTAACTTCAGCGCTATCAATGCCAATCTCGTTGCTTAATGAAGCATTGATGGCGTGCATTCTATGGTCTTGGTTGCCATTGAGATGCAGCATTTGAGTGTGTGTTTGCAGCAGTTGGATGCAAGGTAAAAATCTGTGTCTAGCCAGGCCGTTCTCATATAAGCGCTCAATAGGAATATTTGAGGTGGCGACCAGCACCACACCTTGTTTGAATAGGCATTCAAAGAGCCCAGCGAGTATCATGGCATCGCCAATGTCCGAGACAAAAAACTCATCGAAACACAGCACCTTGCACTCTTTTGCGAGATTTTTAGCTATGAGAGTTAACGGATCTCGTTTACCCGAATGTTCGCGTAATGCTTGGTGAATCCGTGCCATAAATCGGTGAAAATGCAGTCTTAACTTGCCTTCACTCGGCAAACAATCGAAAAACAAATCCATCAGAAACGTTTTGCCCCGACCCACATCGCCCCACAGATACAGACCTTTGATTGCTTGTTTGTTGATAAGGGGAAAGTGTGCTGAATGTGGCTGTAGCATCAACTGCTTAAATAGTACATCGAGCGCCAACACCGCCTGTTGCTGCGCGGGATCGTCAATGAGATCTATGCTCACCTTGGCGCGATACGCTTCAAGTGGTGTCACGATTGGGGTTATCGATTGCGAGCTAGCGGAGCTTGAATGTGCCATGTCGGGGTCTCGTTGGCGGTTTGTTTTCGGTGTTTGCTGCTAGTGTGTTCTTTAGCTTTGTTTTAGTGCGATATCAACACTCACCTTTTTGAGGCATCCTGTTACTCATATTCAGGTACTCGGGAGCCATATGGCAAGATGCTCAGGGTAACATAGTCGCTGGCGTGACTTAAGTCCCGCTCTGGGGCTTAGGTTAAATACTAAGCGAAACCAGTGCTTTATTCTCGAGGACTTTTACCATAACATCTTTGTCACAAAAATAATGATATGGAATGAATCCTATGGCGAGTAAGGGCAATGGCATTACGGTTATCAGTGCGCAAACCTTGATTGAGGGCGACATTCAGTTAGAGAGCGCGGCATTCATTGCGGGTAAATTGCAGGGCAAGATTAGATCAGCAGGACAAATTAAGATCGAACTTGGCGGCGAAATCTCTGGTGAAGTCAGTTGTCATGAGCTGCGTGTTTGCGGCGTATTTCGCGGAAGAGTCTGTTGTAATAAGTTGATTATTACCAGTTCTGGTGTGGTTGACGGTGAAGTCGCCAGTCATCAGATGGAGATTTACGAAGGCGGGCAGTTTATTGGTCAGCGTATTAAAGGTCCTGAACTTGATGCCTTGCCGGACATGCTACAAGCACTCGCGCCAATAGCTCAACGCTCGGATGCGCATTTATATGCCAGTGAAAGCACTTTACTAAGAGGTGATCATCTGGCGATTCGCCCTTGGCTGTATGTTGCAGTGGCAACTGTCGTCATAGCGTTAGGTTTTAGTTTTGGACCCGAGCAATTGCGTGAGTGGTTACCGAATCTTAGTGACAGCACGTTGAAAACTGAGGTGTCTCCGGCAATCGAGGGGCTTAAGGCCGTAAATGGTATGGCTACTGATCAACCTGCTACGCCAAATAGCGCGAATGCCGACAATATGGCGGTGTTACCGGCAGAAGATCCTGATCCGCAGGCCATACAGCAGGATTCGGCGATGGAAGATTTGCAACAAATGGAACAAGGCCATGAACAGATGACGCAGGGTGATAATGGCGCACCGCCTGCCAGTGACAGTGCGACCAATAAGCTCTAATCTGTCGATCGCGCATTTGAATCTTTTAGAAGGATTATTTGGCTTTAGTTGTCAGTTAGGCCAACCTTAACCCTTTCAAACTGCCACTCTGGTAGCTTAGTTTTTAAGTCAGGAAGAATTCGATCAACATCGCCCCGCAAGATAATCAATGGTTCACCGCTAAACGCCCCGTTGGCTAACTGCTGCAGCCTTTCGGGCGTTAGAGCTTGCAACTCTGCATTCAGCTTTTGCACATCAACTTGAGTTAATCCTGTCGCGACTTGGTGGATATATTGGTTTTCACGTTGAATGCTGTTGTCTTGGCTGAGCAAATCTTCACCGATCAAATAGGTTTTAAGTGCATCGATTTCACCTTGGCTAGCACCTTGCGTCTTAACGAGTGCGAGGTGATCGAGTATGCCCACCACAAACGCGCCCGTATGTTCTATGGCTGTACTGCCGTAAAATTTGATACTGCTGGACAGCGGTGCATTGGCGCACTGGCCATAAATGCCATAGGTGAGGCCGCGTTTTTCCCGTAAATCATAGTAGAGTCTGCCCGAAAAACTGCGGCCCATGAGTGCGGATAAACTGCGACAGCTTAAGGCGACTTCCTGTGGGTTCAGTAGCTGCTGAGTTGATGCATCACTTAGGACATGATCTATGGCATAGCCTAGGCGGACTTGGGTTTGCACGCTGCCCGGCGCATCAATAAGGTAAATCCTCTTGATTTGCTGAGGCTTTACTGTCTCTGGTTTATCCGCTTTCGGCACTGAATTAGGCAATAATGGCCACAGTTTAAGGCTAGCTTGAAGGTCAAATTTAGCTTTATTTGCCAAAGAGTTGGGTAGGGAAAGATGCCACTGTGCTTGTGTTACCGCCTGCTGTTGGATTTGTTGTAGTTGCCTTAGGCTGAGTGAATCGAACAATGCATTATTATTGATCACTCTATTGTAGGGATGTTCAGGGCCGAGCAGTTTATCGCGCCACACTTTATCTATCTCGGCGCCACTAAAGGCGTTTAAGTGTTTATTGAGCTTGAGTTGACGGCGAATATTGTCGACATCGGCGGGGGCGGTTGTCGCATCAACAAAGGCATCTGGCTGCCAAAATTGCAGTAGTAAGCCGTAGATATGGTTAACATCGTCGGGGCAAGTGAGGCTTAAATTAATGCTGTGCAAGCTGACACGCATATTGAAAGTCTCAAGACAGGGATCTGCGCGGCTAATGGCAAGTGCGCGGGCCTTTTCTTGAAAGGCAATCTGTAAAATATCAGGATTATTGAAGGGAACTTGCGGGCTCACTGCCGCTAAACTGACCCTGTTGCTCACAATGTTATTCATTTGAAGTGAGGCAAGGTGATGTAACTGATAGGGTAAATCCAATTCGGTATGGGCTTCATCGGTAAAAATTTCATCCGTTACGGGGATAATGACGCCGCTTTTGAGTAAATGATTGTTCAAAGAGCTAGGCAAAGAATGGGCTAAAGAGTTTGGCGTTTCAAAATGGGCTAAACTCGGCGGTTCGCTCGGCGTGAAGACGATTTGCGTCTGCTGGCAGGCGTTTAGTGATAAAGCCACAGCGCAGAACATTAAGCCTTGTAGCTGCTTTGACATTGTCTGAGTCGTCATAATACCGCATCCTCTAAACTGTCACTCATATCGTTAGGCAGCCATTCCAGTAGCGTTTTACCCCAGCGAATATACCAAGGTGGCAGTAGGTCGACTCGGACATAATCTTGGTTGAAATACCGTTTTGCGACGCTTTGGATATCGTCGGCCGTGACTGCGTTGATCCGTTGCCACTGTGCGGTAAAGGGATGGTCTTTATCTTGAGCCGACGTTGCGGAAAGCTTGATGGCTAAGGCCTGCGTGTCATCCAGTTGTTGTAATTGATTGTTTAACCACACTTGTTTAAGTGTGCAAAGACTTGCTTCATCCAGAGCATCTTGCTGCGTTTGTGCCACAAGTCCCAATACTTTTTGCACTAAGGCATCGAGTGAGGTCCGTGCCCGTGGAACCAAGACGATATTCGCTATGCCGTGATTTTCTAACTCAAAGGGCAGGGAGTAGCTGAGCATTTGTTCGGGATTATGCAGACTGAGTTTAGCGAGTGCACTGGCGGTGTTTTGAAATAAATAGCCTTCTAGCAGCCGAATTGCCGCAGCATCGGGGTGATCTTTACCAACTGTATGCCAAGCGAGCAGTAATCCGGGCCAAGGTCCGCGCTTATCCACTAACTCAGCATGTACTTGTTTAGGCTGGATTATTAACTCAGAAAATTCAGGTTCAGCAATTGTTGGCCTAGACCAAGCCGCAAAATTTTGCTCAATCCATTGTCGGGTTTGTGGGCTTAGTTTGCCTACAAGGGAAAGCTGCATCGCATCGGGGCGATAATAAGCACGGTGAAAGGCCGTTAGGTTTTCTGGTGTGGCTTGCAAGATATCTTCGCGACTGCCAATAATACCGTGACCGTAGGGAGTACCTTTTACTTGCTCGAGTAGAAACGCCATCGCGCTACGAACATAGGGCTGATTATCTATGGTTTGTGCCATTTCCTGCAGTACGGTTTCCTGCTGATTTTTAACCGTAGTGGCGTTAAGGCTAGGGCGGATAAAGCGATCGGCTTCGAGATATAAGCCCAGTTCTAATGCTTGGTTTGGCAGCGTCACATAGTAGTTGGTGTAGTCAAAATGGGTGCTGGCATTAAAACGTGCACCTAAAGCACTGAACTGCTGAGCATAGGTATCGCCGGGGGCATTTTCACTCCCTTTAAACAACATGTGCTCAAACAGATGGGCGTAACCGCTCTGACCTTGGGCTTCGTTGCGGGCGCCTAAATTAAATTGGCTGGCGACTGTGACTGTCTGTTTATCTGCCATGGGCAGTAATCGCACTGTCAGGCCATTTTGTAGCGTATAGGTCTCTATATTCGCTTCGAGCGCATATAAGGCTTGTGCATCTTGCTCGGCGCGACATTGGGCCTGTAGCGTATGACTGAAAACACTGGCCGAAAGGGCGATAAAAAAGCTGATTTGAGTTTTCATAAGTGCGTCCTGCCGAGCTTATTTTTTAATTTGTCAAATGTCTTACTCAAGCTGGATACCATTAACGACAGGCAATTGATACATTCGCAGGTATCGATACAGATTGCACCACTGTCGACGACTGCTCGGATTTCATCGAAATCAGTTGAATAGCATTCAGTTTTTGAAAAGAACTGCTATGATGGCACAGTTCTTTTTCTGGCATAAGTACAAGATATGGTAAGCAGATCTCCGTTCGAATCCTTTCAGTGGAAAAGCGATATTTTTAACTGTGAAAGCACTGATATTGATAATTTCTATCTGCTGCTTGAGCAGGAAATGACCCGTTTGGGCATGGTTGAGAAAACATTGGGTGAAGTGGGTAAATACGATGTTAGCTTGTATCAGTCACCGGCCGCTAAGTCAGGCTTACCTTCTTTATTGATCAGCACAGGATTTCATGGCGAAGAATCTGCAGGCCCATGGGGTTTGTTGCATTTTTTGAGTGAAGCTTCAGCAGACCTATTTGAACGGGTGAACTTGAGTTTATTACCTCTCGTCAATCCTACTGGATTCAGTCGTGGTCATAGATTTAATAAATACGGCGAAAACCCAAATCGTGGTTTTGTATTTGAGAACGGTAAACCTAAAGCGAATGAACATACATCGGTTGAAGGTAAGCTATTGTTAGAGCACGCACAGTTACTGCTTGCTGCGAGTCGAGACGGTATTTTAACTTGCCATGAAGATGTCTTGAGTCGTGAAGCTTATGTGTATTCTTTTGAGCCAAGCCAAGTGCCTGGACGTTTTAGTCTCGATCTGCGCGATACTTTAGGTGGTTATTTCCCGATTGCGGTAGACGGTGAGATTGATGGGTGTCCTGTAAAGGATGGTTTGATCTTCAATCATTTTGATACGTCTTTTGAAGCTTGTTTAGTGCGAAGTGGTGCTCGTGTCGGTGCTTGTACTGAAACGCCTGCGTTGCAAAACTTCGATCAACGCGTATTAGCAAACAGTGCTGCTATGACTCACTTCTTGGCCCTGTGTGCACCTTTATGTGATTGATATGTTAGTCTATTACGTTATTGAATAGCCTGACATGACAAAAAAATACCCGCAGATTGCGGGTATTTTTTTAGGTGGTACTCGCCAGTGAATTATTGATTAATTCGCATTGGTACACCAGTACGTTCATCGAGTAGCTTCTTGATCACAGAAGAATCAGTGTCAGCTTTAGCGATAAACTTAGCGATCTCTTTTGGCAGTGATATCGCAACGGGCTCATTTGATTCAAACTCCGCCACAGTGCGAGACAATGGTTGATGCACGGCTAAGTAGCGTTTACCGTCTGGCTCTTCGGTTGCTTTAATCGGCTGGTTCACAAATTGTACCCGGGTTCCCACTGGTACAGTCTTGAATAGATGCTCGATATCTTCATGGCGTAAACGCACACAACCTTGACTGACACGCAAACCGATACCGAAACTCGCGTTAGTACCGTGAATCGCATACAAGTTGCCGATATACAGTGCATACAGTCCCATAGGGTTATCTGGACCGGCTGGCCATACCGCTGGCAGGATTTCACCTTTAGCAGCATATTCTTTACGAATGCGCGGTGTGGGTGTCCAAGTTGGGTTCGCACGCTTGCGTTGTACAGTGGTCACCCAGTTTTCTGGTGTGTCTTTACCGATTTGGCCAATACCAATAGGCAACACTTCAACAGTCTTTTTGCCTTTTGGATAGTAATACAAACGCATTTCAGCCACGTTGATCACTATGCCTTCACGGGGAGCGTTTGGCAGGATCAATTGCAATGGAATGATCAGTTGGCTACCTGGTTTTGGCAGAAATGGATCCACACCTGGGTTAGCTTCGAGTAGGTTACTGAGACCAAGCTGGTATTTGGCTGCGATATCTTCGAGAGTGTGTTTACCCTCTGGAACCGTATAATACTGGTTCTCGCCAATTAGCCTGCTTTGGGCGGCTGGTAAAGGATATTCCGTTGCTAAAGCGGACAGACTAGGGAAAACCAAAGTCAATAATAAAGCTGTGGTGCGAAGCATACTCATAAGCGGATACTACGATTCCTGTTAATAAAAAAGCGTGTTTAACGCAGCTTTCTCTCTTAAAACGAGAGCGGCAATTTGACGAGCAAAATGCACTGGCGCGCGAAGCTCGCATCCTTCCTTATTTTGGACATTATTTCAACTGAAATATGATCAGTACGGCGTATTTATCGCTTAATTTTTTGTTTTAACGGTTTTCCTTGGCGGCGTCAATTGTCAGTATTTAGTCTTGTCGTTAAAACCTGCTGTACTCAATTGTCTTGTGCATGCCTTCCTGCTTGATGAAAAAATTAACCAATCTAAAACGCGTCTGTTTGAATGGCGAGCATGTATGGCGTTACTGGAATTGATTTGTTTTGGGAAAACAGAGTGCGGTCCTTTTCTGACAAGGCTATTGCTCATCGGATAAAGTGAGTTTAAATCATCTCATTGGCAAATAAATGGAGTTAAAACAATTAGCTTAAGAATAATGCTCAAATATTCACCCTTTACACGACATTATTTTATCTGGTACTAAATTGGCTATGATACCGTTAGTTTATACAGGTTTGTGAGCTGAGTTTTGCTTGAATGATTTGAGTTTACGTTCTGTTTGTTATTTTTAACTATTTGATATTTATTTATTTTAATTCTTATTAAGTCGTGTGGAGATGTTCTGCTATCCTTTAGGTTTTACGTTAGCTTTTATCTAAAGGTTAATAGAAAGTTGGTTTTATGACATTTTTTATGTAGATGATTGAAATTTAATATTTAACGCTCCAATAATTCGATATTTTTGTGCTAATATAAAATCATAAAATTGTGAGTTGAGTCATTTTTAACCTCGGTGATTTGTCTATCGTTTAACTAAACAACCTGTATTAAGGAGGCGTTTGTGGATGCAGATTCCATCAATAGTTTTTTTCTGATTGGCGCCTTGCTTACAGCAGTGAGTGTTTTACTTAGTCCTATGTCTTCCCGTTTGGGCATCCCTATTTTATTGATTTTCCTCGCTGTGGGTATTTTGGCTGGCGAAGATGGCCTTGGTGGAATCCAGTTTGATGATTATTCAACTTCCTATTTAGTCAGTAACTTAGCCTTAGCGATTATTTTACTCGATGGCGGTATGCGCACCCGCGTTGCCAGTTTTAGGGTGGCGCTATGGCCTGCATTATCGTTGGCGACTTTTGGCGTTGCCATTACTACCAGTATTACCGGCATGATGGCCGCATGGTTGTTCGACTTGCATTGGTTGCAAGGTTTGCTGGTGGGCGCAATTGTGGGCTCGACCGATGCCGCCGCGGTATTTTCCCTGCTTAAAGGGCGTAGCCTTAATGAGCGGGTTGGTGCGACCTTAGAAATTGAGTCCGGTAGTAACGATCCCATGGCGGTATTTTTAACCGTAACCTTGATTGCCATTCTTGCCAATGTCGACAGTGAGTTGTCCTTCAGCTTTATGCTTATTAGCTTTATTAAGCAATTTGGTCTGGGGATCTGTTTAGGTTTAGGCGGCGGCTGGATGCTGTGGAAGCTCGTCAATTTAAGCAAGTTAGCTGATGGTCTGTACTCTATTTTAGTTTTAAGCGGTGGTCTGATTATTTATGCTGCGTCCAACAAACTGGGTGGTAGCGGTATTTTGTCGATTTACTTAGTGGGTCTGTTCCTCGGCAATAAGCCAACCCGTGGCCGTCATGCGATTTTGAACGTACTGGATGGTATGACTTGGGTCAGTCAAATCGGCATGTTCCTCGTATTAGGGTTATTGCTTACCCCTTCAGATTTAGTCGATATCATGATCCCAGGTTTTGCTCTGGCATTCGGAATGATTTTATTTGCTCGCCCTGTCGCCGTATGGATCAGTCTATTGCCCTTTAAGAGCTTTAGCAGTCGCGACCGCTGGTTTATTTCTTGGGTGGGGTTACGCGGCGCTGTGCCTATCATCTTAGCTGTATTCCCTATGATGGCGGGCTTACCGGGTGCTCAGTTGTACTTCAACTTAGCCTTCTTCGTTGTATTAGTGTCGTTGCTGGTTCAAGGTGCATCTTTGACCACAGCAGCGCGTTTAGCTAAGGTGGAGCTGCCCCCAAAGCCGTTACCCGTTTCGCGCTCGGGAGTTGAAATTTACCCGAGCAGCGAATGGGAAGTGTTTGTCTATCGTTTGAGTGAAAGTAAGTGGTGTATTGGTGAGCCGCTAAAGCGCTTGGCTATGCCAGATGGGACACGGATTGCGGCGGTATTTAGGGATGACACTTTGCTGCATCCATCGGGTAGCACTCGTCTCGAGGCGGGCGATATACTCTGTGTGCTGGGTCAGGAGAAAAGTTTAGAAGCCTTGAGTAACCTCTTTAGCCAAGCGCCAGAAAATAAAGAAGTACAACGATTCTTCGGTGATTTCTTTATTGAAACAGACGTTAAGCTTGCGGATCTCGCGCCTATTTATGGTTTGAGTTTAGATAATCTCGCTGATGATATGACAGTCGCAGACCTTGTGGTATCTCAGCTTGGCGCCAATCCTGTACTTGGGGATCAGTTCCACTGGCAGTCGTTGCATTGGGTGGTGGCGGGGCTGTATGAAGGTAAAGTCACTAACGTAGGTATTCGTTTACCGACTGAGAATGCGCTCTAATCCTATGTGCTAGATGGTCCTTACTATCGAAAGTTACCATAAAAAATGCCAGCTTATTTGCTGGCATTTTTGTATTCAAAGCTAATTGAGCTTATTGATATAAAGATTTATCCGTTGGGTCGGGACGGGTCTTAAAGCGGCGATGTAACCACATATATTGGGCGCGGTTTTTATCTATGATGGATTCAATAATCTTGTTACCGCGAATGGCATCGGCTAATTCATCTTCGCCGGGGAAATTATCCAGCGGTGGCATCACTTCAATTCGATAGCCTTTATCATCTGTAGTACGTTCCACAAAAAAAGGCAGGACTTTGGCTTTGCCGAGTTTAGCTAACGTGGTGGCACCGGTAATCGTTGCCGCATCTGGCATGGCATAAAATGGGATAAATACCGCACTGGAACGGCCAAAGTCTTGATCGGCCGTGTACCAAATCACATCGGGATTGCGGAGGCAGCGTATCATTTGGCGCAAGTCGCGTTTAGAAACGAGACCTTTATTGGAGCGTAAACGGCCTTTGACCTGCAGGTATTCCATCACTGGATTATTGTGTGGGCGATAAACCCCCACGCCGGGTTGGAATTGGCCGAAGATACGTGCGCCCATTTCCAGCGGCAAACAATGCACGGCAAAGAGGATCACGCCGTGGCCAGCATTTAACGTGTCTTGTACGTGTTCTTCGCCTTTGATACTCATGTGCTGCTGCACTTTTTCATCGGGCCACCACCATGCATTGATGGTATCGAAAATGGCTTTGCCCGTTTCTTCAAAGTTACGCGTGAGTAAATCTTCTCGCTGTGCTTCCGTCATTTCAGGGAAACAGAGGGTCAAGTTACGGCGCGCTGTGTGGGTGCGGCCAGCTGCGAATTTCATCACTAAGCGACCCAATCCCTTACCCAGCGTCATCTGCCAAGGAAGCGGTAGAAGCTGAGTTAAACGCATCAAAAATACGCCAAACCACATGGGCCAATGCTTAGGATGATATAAAGAAGATGAAAACTCGGCTTTCTCGACCACAAAAATACTCACTACTTTTGAAAATTACTGCTCATTCTAACTCAATTTTTGCTGAAAATTAGGTACAATCACGGTTTAATTTCTGCATAAAGATAAGAGCACTATGAAGGTTTCTCTGCCAGCATTTGAAAAAGCCAGAGTGTTAGTCGTCGGCGATGTGATGTTAGACCGCTATTGGGTTGGCCCTACGGGACGTATCTCCCCTGAAGCCCCCGTACCTGTGGTGAAGATTAATCAAGTCGAAGACAGACCCGGCGGCGCGGCCAACGTGGCGCTCAATATCGCGACCTTAGGGGGGCAAGTCCAACTTGCTGGGCTCGTCGGTCAAGACGATACTGCCCATGCCTTAACGCTCGGCGTGCAAACTTTAGGGGTTGAACCCCAATGGTTAAGTATTGCTGATAAACCAACCATCACTAAGCTGAGGGTGTTATCACGTAATCAGCAGCTTATCCGCCTCGATTTCGAAGAAGCCTTCGACAAGGCCGATAGCGTGCGTTTATTGAAACAATCCGAGGCCTTACTCGATTCTGTCGATGTCGTGGTGTTATCTGACTATGCTAAGGGCGCTATCGATCAGCCGCGAGATTTTATTGCTTTAGCGCGTTCGAAAGGTGTGATGGTATTAGTCGATCCTAAGGGCAGTGACTTTGGTCGTTATCATGGCGCGTCGCTAATTACCCCCAATATGAGTGAGTTTGAAGCCGTTGTTGGCACTGTGACCTCTGAAGCCGATCTGCTGGAAAAAGCCCGTGGCTTACTCAAGCAACATCATTTTGATGCCATTTTAGTGACCCGCTCTGAAAAGGGCATGACCTTAGTGACCGCTAATGCGCCTGAGTTGCACATTCCTACCGTTGCCCGTGAAGTCTATGATGTGACGGGGGCTGGCGATACTGTGATTTCAGCCTTAGCAACCTCATTAGCCGCGGGCGCCGATTTACCGCAGGCTTGCGCAATTGCGAACACCGCCGCTGGCGTTGTGGTCGGTAAACTTGGCACTTCTACCGTGAGCCGCATTGAGCTTATTGAAGCCCTAGCTTTGCACCATGGAGAATCGGGTTTTGGGGTGGTGAGTGAAGATCAACTGGCCTACGCCTTAGAGCAAGCCAAACTACGCGGTGAACGTGTGGTGATGACTAATGGTTGCTTTGATATTTTACATGCGGGCCACGTGAGCTATCTTAAACAGGCGAAAGCTTTGGGCGATCGTTTGATCGTCGCGGTAAACGATGATGCCTCGGTTAAACGCCTCAAGGGTGAAGGCCGTCCAGTTAATCAGGTTGATCGTCGTATGGCTGTGCTCGCTGGCTTAGCTTCTGTCGATTGGGTTGTGCCTTTTAGTGAAGATACGCCGCAGCGCATCATTACTCGATTGCTGCCAAATCTGCTGGTCAAAGGTGGTGATTATAAGCTTGAGGATATTGCTGGTGGCGCTGAAGTGATTGCCGCCGGTGGCCAAGTGCAAGTGCTGGGCTTTGAGGATGGTATTTCAACCACGGCGATTATACAAAATATCATGGCGAATCAGTGAGCTTAGTCGCTCTGGCATTCGCATCTAGCCTGACTTGGACGCCCATTGCCGATAAGCAGGCTTTGATTTGCCCTTTACCAGAGCTTGGTACTTGCTTGGCATTATTGCCAGAGCAAGTGTTGGTGCAGCTTCCTGCAACACTCGAACAATTTAGGCTTGATTTAGGCCGCAGAAGTGCCATGGTCATGCCCGTCGATGACAATAAGATTGCGGGCCTAGTCTTAGTGAATGAGCAGCTGACACCACAAGTACAGTTAGCCAGTGTCGATATGGTGACCTATCAATTACCTTTGCTTGAACAGCCGCAATTAACCCTATGGCATGAGCTCGGTCATTTGGAGAACCTTGCTCTGCAAGGCTCTGTGTTACCTACTCACTTGAGTGCATATCAACATGAATGGCTAGCCGACATTTATTTGGTTTGGCGTATCGCACGGGAGAAAAATGATTTTGCCTTGGCGTGGCAGCAATACCACAGACGTAACCTTGATGCATTAACAAGCCCGCAATATTTGTCGCATTGGAGTTCGCCAATGTTGATACAAGTGTTTCATCGATATGATGTTGCTCAAGTGGCTAAATTTACCGAGTATCGGGACTTTTTAACGAATTTTTACCCTAAAGCCGAGCAATTAGAGCCGAGATTATTAGGTGAGTATTCGAGCTTAATGCAACGCACTTTTGGCGCGAGTGTATTGCAACCCCTTCCTGAATATCTATTTTGGCGAAAAGCCGATCTTGGACACTATCTCCAACCGACGTTCGTTTTACTCATGGGCGAAGAAAAAGCACATAACTGGTTGGTACAAAATTCAATGTTATGAATGTGTTAATTAAATCGGTGGTGAAGCCTGTTTTAAACTGAACCCTAGCTGAACAAAAGTGAAATACGCTGGTTACGGCCCAGTGAACAGCAGTAATCCCTGAGCGGCTTTGGTAAGCTTTCCCCCTAAAAATAAGAGGGGAGACATTACTATGGCTAAGCGCTCGCGAGTACAAACTGAGCAAACCATAAATCAAATTATGGATGAAGCGTTAAGACAAATTTTGACTATCGGCTTTGAGACTATGTCTTATACTACGTTATCTGAAGCAACGGGTATTAGTCGCACAGGTATTAGTCACCATTTTCCACGCAAAAGCGATTTTCTTGTTCGTTTAGATAGTCGTATCGGCAATCTATTTGTTGCTGCGCTGGATTTTTCTAGCCAAGAGGCATTGGAAACATCCTGGATGCAGGCCATGCAGGAAGAACATTACCGCGCAGTATTGAGACTGTTCTTTAGTCTTTGTGGTGGTGCGAATAATGAAATTACCCTCTTTAGAGCGGTGAGTACAGCGCGTCAGCAAGCGATTGCTGAGTTAGGCTTAGCGGGCGATCGCACGATAAACCATTTATTAGGCCGTACAGCTGTGATGTTGTTATCCAATTTTGATGTGGCAAAAGCAGCATAATAGACTGACCAATGAATATAAAAATGGAGCCTAATGGCTCCTTTTTTGTGGGTAAAAATCGTGATTTGTACTGAGGTAAGTCATACCCCAATAGTGTAGGATGACCACTCAATAATGATTTAAGTTAGTGATATTGCCTTGTACTCTTGATTTGACAGGATAAAACATATGGACATGACACCCATCTCTAATGAGGCAGATATGCCTAAACGCACCATTAAGCTTGATAACACTGAGCTTATCAAAACCAGTTTTTGGGTGAGTCAGATTTTTATAATCATTGCGACTGTTGTTGGCGTGTATTTAGCCGCGCAAGAAGGGTTGTCACAGGCAATTAAATTTGATGCCCTGAGCAATATGCAGAATAACTATCATCTGCGTCATGCCCTATATGACGAAGTGAGTGACAATGTTGGAATCTTAAGTCATTACGCTGACACAGTTGAGACTGTAAGTAGTAATAGTTTAGTGAAAATGCATCCGCAGATGGGATTATTTGTCTGGGATAACATGCGCTATTCTGCCAATGCACTAGAAACACCGAGTGATATTTTGTCTGATATTCGTCGTTTGTATTTAGAGTCTGAGAAGATCATTAGCAATATTGAAACCCGTCACTATAGCGTTTCTTACGGTAAGGATCAGTTGCAAAATGTATTGAGTAAAATCAAAGAAGATACTTTGCCAAAACTCAAAACGAATTATGAAACCCTGTCAAAAGAGCTTAATGATAACGATATTGCCGTCGACTAACGTATCTTGGCTTAGCTCCCCCCCCAAAAAAACATCAGGGGCCATTCTTATCCCTGATGTTTGAATCCATTGATGAATTCAGTGTTCCTGACAACACTTCTGTATGATCTGCTTTAGTCCCTATTATTTTATGGCACTTAAGCTAATGATGAATCTAGTCAGATTTTCTCCGTCGGTATTTATCATTAAAACCTTGTTGAGTTAGCTTAATTCCTGTCGATAGGCTTGAGTTAATTTTTGCTGTTGTAGATAGATGCGAATCGCCAAGAAGGTTAATGCGGCAGCAATCACGGCACTGATTGCGTGGTGGAAGACTAAGTGACTTATCAGGAATGTGGGCAAGTCTTCAAAGCTGTCGATAAGGAAAAGCTTAGTGATTAAGCCGATATAGACGAGAAGATGTAGAGCCGCGCCAGTGATAAAGAGTCGTTTAAATTTATCAATCAGTTTGATATCTAAATTGATATTAAACCATCGACAAAATAGGTACCCACTCAGGCCGATAGTAATCGATATCCAGCCAAGCCCGAGTAATGAGGTTTTGATTAATACGGCAGACAGGATAAACAATCCAAGCAACATTTATTATTTCCTTAAACCAGCTTTAGATTTAACTTACTGTTTTAGCTTACATTAAGCATATCAGCATTGTGGGCAGATAAGCCTCGCATCATATTGGCGCAGAGACTAGCTTAATAGGCTTAAAAAAATGTGAAAAGAAAGGGAGCCATTGGCTCCCTTCATTTCTTTAGAATAGTGTTTATCGCCTAAACGATTTCTACTCTGTTGATATTAAATCAAACTCAAAGTGCCTTTAAAATGGCTTCAACACTGGCCTTAGCATCCCCAAACAGCATTTGGGTATTTTCTTTGAAGAACAGTGGGTTTTGCACGCCGGCATAACCTGTGTTCATCGAACGTTTAAAGCCAATCACGTTTTGCGCTTTCCACACTTCCAGCACTGGCATACCAGCGATTGGACTGCCTGGGTCTTCCATTGCCGCGGGGTTAACCGTGTCGTTGGCGCCGATAACGAGCACGACATCTGTGTCTTTAAAGTCTTCGTTGATTTCGTCCATTTCGAGCACGATATCGTAGGGGACTTTAGCTTCAGCGAGCAGTACGTTCATATGGCCTGGTAATCGACCAGCAACTGGATGGATACCAAAACGCACTTTCACGCCGCGATCACGTAGTTTTTGAGTGATTTCCGCAACAGGATATTGCGCCTGCGCCACTGCCATACCGTAACCCGGAGTGATGATGACTGAAGTGGCATTTTTCAGCATATCCGCCACATCTTCTGCGTTGGTTTCACGGTATTCACCCATTTCTTCATCGGCAGTCGAGGCCACACCATCTGTGCCAAAGCCGCCCGCGATAACTGAAATAAATGAGCGATTCATGGCCTTACACATGATGTAAGACAGAATTGCACCCGATGAACCCACTAATGCGCCAACGACAATCAAGAGGTCGTTTGACAACATAAAGCCCGCTGCTGCCGCTGCCCAACCTGAGTAGGAGTTCAGCATAGACACCACCACTGGCATATCCGCGCCGCCAATGGATGCCACTAAATGCCAGCCAAAGGCGAAAGCAATCAAGGTCATCAACAGCAGTGCTGGCATAGTGCCGCCTGTCTGTACGAAGTATACCAACAGGGCGAAAGACACTAGCACTGCGACTAGGTTTAGCTTGTGGCGATGTGGCAGCATCAGAGGTTTAGATGAAATCAGTCCGCGTAACTTACAAAAGGCAACGATAGAACCCGTAAAGGTCACCGCACCGATGAAGATCCCGAGGAAGACTTCGACTAAGTGAATGTTAAGCATAGCGCCAGTGAGGTGCTCTTTGCTGGCGGTCTTCACCGCTTCACTTAGCGCATCTTGTACTGCGGCGAGGGTCGTATTGATATCACCACCGACAGCCACCACGACTTGTGATACTTCCTGTGGATGTAAGTCGATAAAGCTGTTGAAACCCACTAATACCGCGGCCATACCCACAAAGCTGTGCAATATAGCAACCAGTTCAGGCATTTCAGTCATTTCGACTTTTAGTGCTAAACGGATACCAATCGCGCCGCCAATCACCATAGCGATTAAGATCCACGCAATTCCGTTAGTATCGGGGTTGAAAATGGTAGCCAGTAGGGCGATTGCCATACCTAAGATACCGAATAAATTGCCGTGTTTTGCCGTCTCTTGCTTCGACAGTCCCGCGAGACTGAAGATGAAGAGAATGGCGGCAATAATGTAAGCTGCTGTTACCAGTCCTTGAGACACGTTAAACCCCCTTAATCCTTACGGAACATCTTCAGCATGCGCTGAGTGACGGTAAAGCCACCGAAGATGTTAATACTGGCGATCAGCACGGCGATAAACGCCAGTACAGTGACCAAAGTTGAACCCTGACCGATTTGCAGTAGGGCGCCGACCACGATAATGCCCGAAATCGCGTTAGTGACTGACATTAAAGGTGTATGCAGTGAGTGGGATACGTTCCATACCACGTAATAGCCAACAACGCAGGACAGCAAGAATACTGTGAAATGCGACAGGAACTCTGGTGGTGCTACCGATGCCACGGCAGCAAATCCTGCAACGCCTAAGGCGGCGAGCACGTATTTGAGCTTAGATGGTGCCTTCGGGGCGGTATTTTTAGGCTCGATTTTCGCCGCTGGTTTTGCTGGCGCCGCAGAAACCGAAATCGGTGGTGGCGGGAAGGTCACTTCACCTTCTTTAATCACTGTCATATTGCGCATGACTACATCATCAAAGTTGATGCTGGCTGTGCCGTCTTTTTCTTTACACATTAACTTCATCAGGTTGACTAAGTTAGTGCCGTAAAGCTGTGAGGATTGTGCCGGTAGACGACCGGGAAGGTCGGTATAACCAATCACTTTTACGCCGTTAGGAGTAACAAACAGCTCACCCGATTGAGTGTATTCGCAGTTACCACCCGTCGCAGCGGCTAAATCGACGATCACTGAGCCGCTCTTCATGCTATCGACCATGGCTTTGGTGATGAGCTTAGGCGCTGGACGACCAGGAATTAGCGCTGTGGTGATGATGATGTCGACTTCTTTGGCTTGCTCGGCAAACAGTGCCATTTCGGCGGCAATAAATTCATCCGACATGGTTTTAGCATAACCGTCCGATGAACCACCTTCCTCGTTACCAAAATCCAGTTTAAGGAATTGGCCGCCCATAGATTCGATTTGCTCGGCCACTTCTAAGCGGGTATCGAAGGCGCGCACTATGGCGCCAAGCGATCCTGCTGTACCAATGGCGGCAAGGCCAGCTACACCAGCACCAATGACTAACACTTTGGCGGGCGGTACTTTACCAGCAGCGGTAATTTGGCCAGTAAAGAAACGGCCAAAATGATGTGCGGCTTCAACAACGGCGCGATATCCACCAATGTTTGCCATAGAGGAGAGGGCATCAAGTGACTGGGCGCGGGAGATGCGTGGCACCATGTCCATTGCCATCACGTTGATCTTACGTTTAGATAACTTCGCAACCAGCTCAGGGTTTTGTGCGGGCCAAATAAAGCTGACGATAGTCGCCCCGTCTTTGATTTGTTCAATTTCGGCGTCGCTTGGCGCATTGACCTTAAAGATCAGATCGGCTTGCCAAACGTTTGTTGTCACCTTCGCGCCCGCAGCTTCAAAAGCTGCATCATCGAAACTTGACAGTTGACCCGCATTGGCCTCAATAACAACTTCAAAGCCGAGTTTTTTAAGCTGCTCAACGGTGGCTGGGGTCGCGGCGACCCTAGTTTCACCGGCGAGACTTTCTCTCGGTATTCCAATCTGCATGACTACTCCCTGATGGTTTATATAATCGTTCCGCCTGCTGTTCTTCCTTCATCGTACTCAACTGCAAAATCTGTCGTCACCAGCGTTTATTCGGCGGGTGATTCGAGTCAGTTAGGGCATTCAATCTAGGATGGACACTTTTTGTTTTTAAAACAAACTATTCTGTGGGCAACAGAAATTATTGTTCGACAGGCTCATGACCATTGTGGCAATACTTTAGCTTGGCACAAGTGCATATTTCTCAAGCAGGCCATTTCTGCACTGGTCGGATCAAAAACTTTTAACCAGTGCACACTTTTGTAGCTTAAATTTTGCACTTTGTATATTCCAAAATGGAATTAAAAATCCTATTTTATTCTTTTTTGCTTTTCTTAAACCGCGATAAGCTTGTGGACATTACACTGTCATAGGGCCGTCTCATGTTGTTAAAAGAACTTTCATCGCTGGCTTCGCCATTGTCTCAAGGACAAGTCGATAAGCTAAAACAACTCACTTCTGAGTTAAGTGCTGTGCAATTGGCCTGGGTGAGTGGCTATCTTGCTGCCACAGCCAATGCGGGCCAATTAGCGCCTGCCGCACAGGCGCAAACGGCTCAAACTGTGACTATTCTCTATGGCAGCCAAACGGGTAATGGCCGTGGTGTCGCTAAAGCGCTCGCCGATAAGGCGCAGGCGCAAGGTTATGCGGTCAATCTGGCTTCAATGGGCGAATACAATGTTCGCCAATTAAAGCAAGAAGCTGTGCTTTTATTGGTGGTCAGCACCCATGGTGAAGGTGAAGCGCCGGATGATGCGATTGAATTACACAAGTTTTTAGCATCGAAACGTGCCCCTAAGTTAGACAATTTACATTACTCAGTGCTGGCGCTGGGGGATTCTAGCTATGAATTTTTCTGCCAAACCGGTAAAGACTTCGATGCCCGCCTAGCAGCGCTGGGTGCTAAATCACTATTACCTTTAATTGAATGTGATGTGGATTATGAAGCTGCCGCGGGCCAGTGGCACGCCGATGTATTAGAGGCCGTTAAGCCGCTAATCGAAACCTCGTCCGCCAGTGTGGTATCCATCGGCACCGCTAAAGCGATTGGCGAAAGTGAATTTACTAAGCAAAACCCCTATAGCGCCGAAGTGCTTGTGAGCCAAAAAATTACCGGCCGTGGATCAGACCGAGATGTGCGCCATGTTGAAATCGACCTTGGCGACTCAGGCTTAACCTATCAAGCGGGTGATGCCCTTGGTGTGTGGTTTAGTAATAACGAAGTCTTAGTCGATGAAGTCTTAGCGGGTTTGTCATTAGCCGCCGATGAGTTAGTGACCCTTGGTACTGAATCCTTGTCCCTTAAGCAGGCTTTGGTTGATAAGAAAGAATTGACTCAGTTATACCCTGGATTAGTCAAAGCTTGGGCCGAATTGAGCGGCAGCACTGAACTGCTGGCATTGAGCGAAGATAAAGAACAAGTGCGCCACTTTATCCTTAAGCATCAATTTGCCGATTTAGTTACTCAGTATCCATTATCAAATAACTCAGTAACCTTAAATGCAGCAAAACTGCTTGAGCTACTGCGTCCATTAACGCCAAGACTTTACTCTATCGCCTCAAGTCAAAGCGAAGTTGAAACAGAAGTCCACTTAACTGTGGCCTTAGTGGAAGATGAGCGCCATGGCTCAGCACGTTTTGGCGGTGCGTCACACTTCTTAGCATCTGCGCAGGAAGGCACGCAAGTTAAGGTTTATGTTGAGTCGAACAAGCATTTCCGTTTGCCTGAAAATCCAGAAACACCGGTGATCATGGTGGGGCCTGGTACCGGTGTTGCGCCCTTCCGTGCCTTTATGCAGGAGCGCGTAGCACAAGGGATCCAAGGTGATAGCTGGTTATTCTTCGGCAATCCTCACTTTGAGCAGGATTTCTTGTATCAAACTGAGTGGCAACAGTATTTGAAAAATGGCGATCTCAGCCGTATCGATGTGGCGTTCTCACGCGATCAAGCCCATAAGATTTATGTGCAGCACCGCATTAAAGAACAAGGCCATGCCCTGTGGCAATGGTTGCAAAATGGCGCGCATCTTTATATTTGTGGTGATGCTGAACGTATGGCCAAAGATGTTCACCAAGCCTTGATTGAGGTGGCAGTCGAAGTCGGTGGTTTGAATACCGAAGCTGCCGAAGCCTATTTTGAAACCCTGCGCAGCGATAAACGTTACCAAAAAGACGTGTATTAATCTCAACCGTTGCGCAGATAAGAAACGCATAAGAATAGCCAAAGCTGCACACGTGATGACCTGTGCAGCCAGCTAACCCAATTTTAAGAGGCAGTTGCCATGAGTGAGCAAAAGTTAGCGTTAAACGAATACCTAAAGACCGACAGTGATTACCTGCGCGGGACCATCAAAGAAGGTTTAGATTCTTCTGTGACTGGCAGTTTCAGTGACGGCGATCAGCAGCTGATCAAATTTCATGGCTTCTACCAGCAGGATGACCGCGATTTACGTAACGAACGTAAAGAGCAAAAACTCGAACCTTTATATAGTTTTATGTTGCGTGCCCGTGTACCCGGCGGTATTTGTTCTCCGCAGCAATGGTTAGGCGTAGATAAAATTGCCTCGACGCTCACCAGCTCGAACAGTATTCGTTTGACGACCCGCCAAACCTTCCAATACCACGGTATTCCTAAGCGTAACTTGAAGACCATTATTCAAGACTTAGATCGCGAAGCGCTGGATTCGATTGCTGCCTGTGGTGACGTTAACCGTAACGTGATGTGTAACCCCAATCCGGTGGAATCGAAACTGCACGAGCAGGCCTATGCAGTGGCGAAACAACTGTCTGATCATCTATTACCCCACACTCGCGCCTACGCCGAAATTTGGTTAGATGAAGAAAAGTTACTCTCGACCGAAGATGAAACCGTCGAACCTGTGTATGGCAAAACCTATCTGCCACGTAAGTTCAAAATGGCGGTTGCGGTTCCTCCAGATAACGATGTTGACGTTTACACCAACGATTTAGGCTTTATTGCTGTTGCCGAAAATGGCGAGCTAGTTGGCTTTAACTTAACGGCTGGCGGCGGCATGGGCTCGACCCACGGCGAAGTGGAAACCTTTCCACGCCTAGCAGACGACTTTGGTTTTATCAAAACTGAAGACGTGATGAAGTTTGCCGAAGCTGTGATGACTGTGCAACGTGACTGGGGCAATCGCTCTAATCGTAAGCGCTCGCGCCTTAAATACACAATCGTTGACCACGGCTATGAGAAATTTAAAGCCGAAGTTGAAGTACGTGCTGGGGTGAAATTTGAACCTAAACGTGATGTAGTGATTGGCGATCGCGGCGATCGTTATGGTTGGGTCGAAGGCGTTGACGGTAAGTGGCATTTAACCTTATTTATCGAAAGCGGTCGTATTAAAGATTTACCGGGCCAAACCCTGCAAACGGGGCTGCGTGAAATTGCTAAGATCCACAAGGGCGATTTCCGCATGACCTCGAATCAAAACATGATCATCGCAGGCGTCGCAGCTGAAGATAAAGCCACCATTGAAGGTTTAGCCCGTAAACATGGTCTGCTGGGCCAAGTGTTGACGCAAACCCGCGGTCACTCGATTGCCTGTGTGGCGTTGCCGACATGCCCATTAGCGATGGCGGAAGCCGAGCGTTATTTCCCTGAGTTTATCGATCATATCGATGCGCTGCAGGCAAAACACGGCATCAGCGAGCAAGCAATTGTCGTGCGGATGACGGGTTGTCCTAACGGTTGTGCTCGCCCATTTGCCGCTGAAATTGGGCTTGTGGGTAAGGCGCCGGGTCGCTATAACTTGTACTTAGGTGCAAGTTTTGAAGGGACTCGTTTGAACAAAATGCACAGAGAAAATATCCAAGAGGCGGACATTCTCGCCGAATTGGATGCCCTGTTTGGCCGCTACGCCGTAGAGCGTGATGCAGGCGAAACCTTTGGTAACTTCACAGTCCGCGTGGGTGTAGTGAAGGCGGTGATCGATGCCGCTAAGGATTTTCATGGCTGATCTTGAGCAAAAAACCAGTGATAAAGTGCCGACTGTGGTCAGCGCTGCCGAACTCAAGGCATTATTGAGTGCGCCTAAGGCAGAGCAAGTGATAGAGCTTGAGCGCATTAATCAGTTCTTAGGGGGATTAAGCGCGCAAGAGCGAGTGCTATGGGGCTTAACTTATTTGCCCGGTAATCATGCGCTGTCCTCAAGCTTTGGGATCCAAGCCGCTGTAATGCTGCATATGGTGAGTCAGGCACAGGCGAATATTCCGGTTATTCTGACGGATACGGGTTATTTATTTCCTGAGACTTATCAGTTTATCGACGAACTGACAGAGCGTTTATCACTGAATTTAAAAGTGTACCAAGCAGTGATGACATCGGCATGGCAAGAGGCGCGCTTTGGCCAGTTGTGGGAGCAAGGGGTAAACGGACTAGAGCAATACAACCGGTTAAACAAAGTTGAGCCTATGCAACGTGCTTTAGCCGAGCTTGAGGTCGGCACTTGGTTTGCAGGGCTTAGACGCAGCCAAGCCAGTACCCGTGAGGCGTTGCCGATACTGGCGATTCATGGCACGCGCTTTAAGCTACTGCCAATTATCGAGTGGTCGAATAAAGATGTTCACCTCTATCTGACGCAATTTGACTTGCCGTACCATCCACTTTGGGACCAAGGCTATGTTTCTGTGGGGGATACCCATTCGAGTAAACCACTCGAATTAGGGATGACAGAGGAAGAAACTCGCTTTAATGGCCTACAACGTGAGTGTGGTCTGCACTACGAAATCTAGTCATTTTATTGATTTTAAATATTAAACGCCTCAACTTAGTTTGGGGCGTTTTTTTATCATTTTAAGATAAGTGGGATTGAATTTAATACTCTGGACTGTCGAGGAAGCTAAGTGATGTCATTTAAGCGTCATTTAACTAAGATAGATTGATATTCATAGAGTTAGTTTGCATTCATTTTTAAATGCTAAAAATGTTGTACATTTTTACTCACAGAGTTATGCACATTGGTTAAGCCTGCGCTATATTTTGAAGTTCCCGTAGATGGTTTTGAAGCGTTTTACTGTGTTAATTGACATGATTCATGTCTTTTATGAGGTTAAGTTGTTGTATATCGGTATTTATGGGCTGGGTTTGCTGTGTATCGATATGGCTTAATTGGATGCAGTGAAAGCGTTGAAAACCTGACTCGCACCTGCGAGTATCAAGCAGTTTGATTGACTTGCTAGCTCTCGTTAATCAGCCATCATTACCTCGGTCAGCTGTCGTCAAAGCTGCCGAGGTCAAGTTAAGTCGACCCCAGTCAATCTCCAATAGTGATTTGTTCTTGTTATGGTTATTTCTCAACCTATCTTTGATTATCGAGTAAGATATCCTTGGTGTTTCCTTTACTCTCGTAGCATGATCAGCTTGCAACTCGCGTAAAGCTTTAGAATATTTTCTGTAAGCCTAGGTTGCCCCAAAGAATCCTTGCAATGGGATGGCTTGACTGGATAGATGAGAAACAAGAAATGAGAGTGTGTGGATGAGATGGTATAAATGACGGCCCCTTTATATGCGATGCGAGATCATGTCAGGCGTCCAAGTGTTAATAAGTCGAGTGACCCAGCACCTCAGAGACGAAAGCGTGGTTTTCGTCGTTTATTGTCTTGGTTATTTAAGGGATTAGTTTGGGCATTTATTTGCTCAATTTTATTAGTGATCCTACTACGATTCGTCGATCCACCGATGTGGACTTGGCGTATCGAGCGTGCCTTATTTCCACCTGCACCTATCGGTGAGATCAGGCATCAATGGCGCGATTTAGCGCAAATTTCTCCCGAATTACAATTGGCTGTGATTGCTGCGGAAGATCAACGTTTTGTTGAGCATACTGGATTCGATTTAGTCGCGATAAGTTCGGCACTGAAATACAACCAAAAAGGCACCAAAGTCCGCGGGGCAAGTACCTTAAGTCAGCAGGCGGCGAAAAACCTTTTTATGTGGTCGAGTCGCAGTTTCTTTCGTAAGGGATTGGAAGCTTGGTTTACGTTATTTATGGAGTTGACTTGGGATAAGTCGCGTATTCTTGAAGTGTATTTAAATATTGTAGAATTTGGCCCAGGTATTTACGGCGCCGAAGCGGCATCAAAGCATTATTTTGGAAAGTCAGCGGCAAAACTTACCCAATACGAGGCTTCATTACTCGCAGCCATTTTACCCAATCCTTGGCGCTATAAGGTGTCTCCACCGTCATCCTATGTGCAGCAGCGCTCAGCTTGGATCCGTAAGCAAATGCGCCAGCTAGGTGATGTCACGCTTAAAAAAGTCCACGAAGCACGATGACGCTCTGGTGAGTTAGTTTGAGTGAGATGAGCTTAATTTGTCATTGAGTTCTTTGCTTAATCGTCGATGACTTTGAGATGTTTTATTACCGAATTGAAATAAGATTGGAGTTATGTTTAATAAACGTTAATTCTAATGCGTTTTTAATGCTGCGAACTCCTATCCTGTTCGCTTCTGTGTCGGTTTAATGTTAAATTATCGGAAAAATTTTATACCTTAGTTTCGCTTAGCCTAAGCATTTTAAACTGGGTTTGTATTGCGTAGGGCTGAGTCATTGCGTTTTCTGATTTTGCATTATCTGCATAAGGGATATGTAAGAGCGGATAAATATTTAAATACCTAAGGTGAGTTCTTTAGGTATTGTTTTCATAAAATTGAATGTCATTAAATGGAGTTTCTTAAATGAAAAAGATTGTGATTGCTGCGGCAATTATTGCAGCAGGTGCTGGTGGTTATTGGTATATGCAGAATGGCGCGGGTTCTAGTGCCTCTGCTAATCCTTTGCTCGACTATGTGCCTGCCGATACGCCGATATTTTCGGGCCAGTTAAAACCCTTCCCGTTAAAAGCGTATTTACAGTCTATTTCTGGAAATTATCAGCAATATCCAAGTAACACGCTTGATGAACTCGGTGTGCAGGATAGCCCTATGGGCAAGTTCTTCGTTAGCATTTATCAGCAGTATATGGATGGGATGAAAGATCCTGCCTTACTGTTAAAAACCTTCGGTTTCCCCGATGAAGTTAAACCTTATATTTATACTTTAGGTGCTTTGCCAGTATTAAAGATTGATGTTAATCAGGCTGAAGCATTTTGGGCTGTATTAGATAAAGCCGAAAAAGACAGTGGTGTAACCCACGAAATGCGTAAAGTGGGCGATGTTGATTATCGCGTTTATGCACTATCGGATGAAAGCTCAGCAGAGAAAGCAGAACTGCTATTTGCCCAGAAAGATGGCATATTAACGATGACTTTCAGCACCTCTATTACCGAGCCTGAGTTATTAGAAATGGCATTTGGTATTAAGAAGGCGCCGCAGTCATTAGCCGCTTCTGGCATATTAGAAGATATTATTAAGACCCATGGTTTTAAAGATGACAGCATTAGCTTTATTAACCATGTGGAAATTGTAAAGGCATTAACTTCTGCAGATAGCAATATGCTAGCTAAGCAACTGACTCAATTTTTTGCTGATGAAAGTGCGGGTGAAGATCCATTAGCTCAAATCAGAACACCAGAATGTCGTACCGAACTGACTGCGATTGCCGCTAACTGGCCGCGTACTGTTGCTGGTTTAACGGCGTTTTCTGTGACTGAAAAAGAAAGCCATATGGCGGCTTCATTTGTTGTCGAAACGAAGAATCAACCTATTCTTGCGGCAATGCAAAAGATGCGTGGTTTTATTCCATCGCATCTGGCGGATATCGACAGCACTATCTTCTCCATGGGAATAGGCTTAGATATCAATGAAATTACCCCTTCATTAACGGCTATTTGGGATGATCTGCAAAAGCCGCAACTGACCTGTGCACCATTGGCAGAGTTGCAGGCTGAGTTGAGCCAACAGAGCCCAGCTATGCTAGGCATGTTCACTGGTATGGCTAACGGTGTGAAAGGCATGAGCGTTTCATTGCTCGACTTTAAAATGAGCACACAAGATCAAGAGCCTAAGTTAGAAAGTTTAGATGCTTTAGTCAGCCTCAGCGCCGAAAACCCATCCATGTTGTTTAATATGGTCAAACCTTTCGCCCCTATGCTGGCTGAAGTGCAATTAGCCGATAACGGCGATGCTACTGATTTATCTCCAATATTGATGTTGCCTCCAGAGTTAGGTGTTAAGCCAATGCTGGCGATTAAAGGCCAACATTTAGTGGTGTATAGCGGTGATAAAGGCTTGGCTTTAGCCAACAAATTAGCAGGCGAGAAACTGTCAGCGAATGGCATGTACAGCTTGTCTGCTGATTACGGCAAGATGTTTACGCCAGTGCTAACACTGTTAGAAATGAGCGGTGAGCCGATCCCTGAAGAAATGCAAATGCTTAAAGATTACAACATGCGAGTTCAAATGAGCTTCGATGTGAATAAGCAAGGCTTGGTCATAGGTTCAGTCGCCAATTCTAAAGCAACTGAAAAGAAGTAATGCGTTAGTAAACTCATATTTGCTTAAAATGAGCCAGCAGATTGCTGGCTCTTTTTTTGGCTTAATTTAGCTTAGCTTGAGCCAACTTAGTGTGCTGTGCTGGCAGAACAAGTTGCGCTTTGGGCTTGGCGGAGCGCATTAAACTAACGAGCCCTTGCCATTGAATATCACTGTTCTGAGGGAGCAAAATATCCGGTTCAGTCCCGATACCGGACAGGAGTCTCCCCTGTGCATCATAGGTTAACGAACTGCTGAATCTTATGTTTAATCCACTGTTTGGCAGTTTGAAATGATACTGACGTGCAAAGTCGCCTGAGGTTTTTTCACCAATCAAATTTGCCCTAGACCAAGATTTAGTACGATAGGCAATCCACTCGCATTCTTGGCGACAATGGGGACTCACGAGTAGCGCTAAGCGATTTCGCCCTTCAGGAGCCACCGCAGGCTTAGTGCGAACATACCAAGGGCTGAATTTCTCTTTATCGACAGAGGGTAAGTTACGGGTGAGAGATTTGAGCCTAGGAGGACTGTACTCTAACGCATCCAGAGGCATAAAATTGAGCGGCTGTAGATAATCATTTCTCAGCTCTGGTGAGCGGCGATAGTGCGCAAATCCCATCACGTTAGGTGTTAAAGTGTTATTTAAATCCGCATCTTGATATCGCGACAGCATAGTCAATAATTTCGGACTAAAGCCACTGGTATCACGTAAATCAATGATTAGTAAGGGATGTGTCATGCCTTTGAGCAGTTCTTGCTGTTGTTCTTTATCTAATTCAAAGGCGTAGAGATCGCTGATCTTAAGTTTGACCGTCGTATTGTTGACCGTCTCTAATTGATTTGGCATGTCTTGAAATTCGGTGCGCTCAAATTGAGATAATTGGTTAATAAATTCGAGCACATTAATATCTTGAGTCTCGTCTTTTTCACTGATAGTTGCTAATTGAACTTGCGGTTTATGGCTTGGCAGGGCGAGAGTCACCTGCTGGCTTTGCAGATCATCATTAATTAGCGTAATGACCACATAGGGCTTGATGCTAAGTCCTAAGTCTTCGCGCAGTAGGTTAAGTTTTTTCAGCCAAGGTAACTGCATTTCTTGGCTCTGTTTTGCCGGCTCAGGTAAGTAGGCTTGGCTGGTCGCTACCCATTTGCTCATAGGTAAACCATCGATATGAGTGATAAAGGGGAAGTCGTTGTTGACTGGATTATTATCGTTATCCAAGGCTAACCATTGGTCGTTGACTGGCCTTAGCGTTAACGGGAGATCGCCGCTTTGATCATCGAAGTTATGCACTTGAGCGCCTGGATCTTTGAGGGTATTGAGTAATTTAGTGACTTCAGCAGCAAAGCGATCATTGGGAGTAATATCTTGATACTGTTCAACAATAAGGCTAGCCATAAATTTAAGCTGCGGGTTGGCTTTGTCGGCCGTTAAGGCATAAAACGCTGAGTGTTGCTCGATTTGATCCAATAAGGCATAGAGATCTTGGCGTACCTCTTGTGCATTCAGCACTGGTGCAGCGCTATCTTTTGGCACAGCGAAAAACGCGAGCTTAAGTAAGCTCGCGAAAATAATGACACTGAGTAGCATGACTATGCTGCGGTAGCTAAAACTCATATTCCTCCATGATGTTAAGGCGCTGCTTCAGGGCACAAAAAGGTGTGCGACTATCGGCTTAAATGCCATTCGGATCAATGTAAATCGTCCCGCTGAGCCATAAACTCAGGTCCATCTGAGCAATTTAGCAGCAGGTTTGGTAGATTAGCAGCAAATTATGGTCGATTTTTGTACTTAGTCACTTTATATACCCAAACAATCTTAAACAGCGGGATCAAGTGGGTATATCTTTCTTATAGAATATCGTTGAGTGAAATTCCGATACCAATACGTTGATTGTGATAGTTGTAATCGATTAGGCTTTCGCCATAACCATTAAAGTATTGAGTATAAAAGCGTAAGTTGCCGACGATAGGATGACTCCAAGTCAGTTCTGCTGAGCCTCTGTCGATATCTTCTAGATTCGTTTTAACGGTTAAAGTGAATCTATGTTCATCGATACCATAAACGCCAATAAACTCTGCTTTACCTATATAGTCATCAATATTCGGGTTATCGTCGCCGCTGGCTTTATATGGATCTGTCTTTTCATCTTCAGGAATACGCCACCACACTTTGGTGGAGAAGGCGAGTGGGCCTGCATCAAAAATCATAGTGGCATAGAGTCGATTCCAACTGCGGGAAAGTGGCCCTGCTTTACCATTCGATTGATGTACGGCACCAAATCCCCAAAAGGAATTGGTCACACTGCCAATTTTCCAATCGTTATTAAACAGCATAAAGACTTCAGGCTCGTGATTGGTTTCCCTAAAAGGCGATGAAGTGTCTTTGTTATAAACCTGCCAATAGGATTGATTGGTGTAAGCAAAAAATAAATGGCCATTATCACCAAACACATTGTACCAAATAGGAAATTTAAAACTGATTTGGAACTTAGCCTCAAACTCATCTAATGAATAGGGGTTGAGTATTGCATCTTCGGTGAAAGGTGTCATGTTGGGATCTGGGCTGTAGGTGACTGGTAAAAGGTAATTCACTTTATGTGGCGTAATCACAAAAGGTAGATCCGCCGTGGCAAGTTCATCTTTTACTCTTCCTTTGACTAATGATTCTTCGGCATTTATGTCCGTACAGGCTAATAGCCCTGCCAATGCAATACCTGAGTAAAGTGGTTTCATCTGCCCTCCTTGATGTGTTTATTTATTTGTCAGTCGTACTCAACAAAGATAGTTATTTCCAGCTTAACATTAGAAAGTGAATTTATGGTTATGGAAAAATCCTGTGTCACTTAATGACAAATCTTGTAGTCAGCCATTTTTAGTCCCATAGAGACATGTTTAGGTAGAATTTTTGGCAATAACATAGTGCCAAAATCGTGCACTTAGCGGACAGAAATTAATTTGATGCAATTAGCTTAATCTTATTAAGTCACTTTTATTTCAATAGGTTAACCTGGATTTAGCGCATTTTTGATTTTGAAACCTAAGGTTTTCCCCACTTTAAGTGAGTGATCCCTCATTCTTTTATATCTAAATGATATAAAAACTAATTATTATCTATTTATTATGGAATATAAGACGCGCTATATTTCTACAGACTAAAGTGATCTTGGGGATTCTGATGGAAATTTTCTCTTTACCGGGCCAAGCGGCCAAAGGCAAAGTCTGGCTGGTGGGTGCAGGTCCCGGCGACGTTGAGTTGTTGACGTTAAAGGCATGGCGCATCCTTAAAACTGCTGATGCAGTGCTATATGACGCTTTAGTCAGCCAAGATATCCTCGATCTTATTCCCAAAGACGCTGAGAAGATTGCCGTAGGTAAACGTGCGGGCAAGCATAGCGCCGCACAGGACGAGATTAATCAGTTACTCGTCACTAAAGCCTACACCCGTAAAAATGTGGTGCGCCTTAAAGGTGGCGATCCTTTTATTTTTGGCCGCGGGGGCGAAGAGTTACAAACTTTAGTCGAAGCTGGGGTTGAGTTTGAAGTCGTTCCCGGCATTACCGCTGCCAGCGGCACGTCAGCCTATGCGGGAATTCCCCTAACCCACAGAGACCATGCCCAAGGCGTCACTTTTATCACTGGCCATTGTCAGTTAGAGAGTCGCCCTATGGATTGGCAAGGTTATGCTAATCCTAACAATACCTTAGTCGTGTATATGGGGGTTCTGAACGCAGGCATTATTCGCCAAGGTCTAGTCGATGCGGGCCGAAGCCCTGAAACGCCTGTGGCGATAGTGTCAAAGGCAACCACTAAAGAGCAACGTCGTTTTATCGGCCGTTTAGGTGAGCTTGAACAGCTTGCCGCCGATCCAGAATTACAAATGCCAGCTTTGATGATCATAGGTGAAGTCGTCACGCTGAGTGACACCTTGCATTGGTTCAAACCTGAAGCGATTGAATCGACTCAGGTCAGCGATGAACAGACTCAATCGGTTAGAGTCTCGGCCGTCGCGTCGATAAGCTAAGCCGCAAACAGTTAAAGCTATTAAGCAGTTAAACAAATTAAGCTAATCCATGCTGTGGTAACACGGCGAATTTAAGGTAACGGAGAATAGTATGGCCGGGCGTGAATTAAGCCACTTACAACAACTGGAAGCCGAGAGCATCCAGATCATTCGTGAAGTTGCAGCCGAATTCGATAATCCTGTGATGTTGTATTCCATCGGGAAAGATTCTTCCGTTATGTTGCATTTAGCACGTAAAGCCTTTTATCCGGGCAAGATCCCATTCCCGTTGCTGCATGTCGATACAGGTTGGAAATTCAAAGAGATGATCGCGTTTCGTGATGCGCAGGCAAAGAAATTTGGCTTCGAGTTACTGACGCACATCAACCCAGAAGGTTTGGCGCAGGGAATTAACCCCTTCGACCATGGCAGTGCAAAACACACTGACATCATGAAAACCCAAGGTTTAAAGCAAGCACTTAACCAATATGGTTTTGATGCGGCTTTCGGTGGGGCTCGCCGCGATGAAGAAAAATCTCGCGCCAAAGAGCGCGTGTATTCCTTCCGCGACCGTCACCACAGATGGGACCCTAAAAATCAACGTCCAGAATTATGGCGCACCTATAACGGCGCAGTGAACAAGGGCGAAAGTATTCGCGTGTTCCCATTATCTAACTGGACTGAGCTGGATATTTGGCAATATATTTATCAAGAAAACATTGAGTTAGTGCCTTTGTACTTTGCTGCTAAACGTAAAGTGGTTGAGCGCGGTGGTCAGTTAATCATGGCCGATGACGAGCGGATGAAGTTAGCCGAGGGCGAGCAGATTAAAGAAGAAGTGGTGCGTTTTAGAACCTTAGGTTGCTACCCACTCACGGCCGCCATGTATTCTGAGGCCGACAGTCTAGAAAAGATTATTGAAGAAATGCTGTTAACCCGTTCGAGCGAACGTCAGGGCCGATTGATCGACTCAGATCAAAGCGCCTCTATGGAGCAGAAGAAGCGTCAAGGCTACTTCTAATCTCTACAGGGTTAACCCTATTTCGCGAAGGTGGCGCTAATCAGCGCGATCTTCAGCCAAGCAGATCAAGAGTGAGAATATGATGGACAAAGCGGTCAATAAAACCAATCTCATGGCGGCAGAAATTACCCTCCATGGTGTGAAAGAATATCTAGCCCTGCAGCAACACAAAGGCTTACTGCGTTTTTTAACCTGTGGCAGTGTTGACGATGGTAAAAGTACCTTAATCGGCCGTCTGTTACACGACAGCGCCCAGATCTATGAAGATCAATTAGCGAGCCTAAAGAGCGACAGCGCCAAGATGGGCACCACAGGTGAAGCCATTGACTTAGCCTTGCTGGTGGATGGCCTGCAAGCTGAGCGCGAGCAGGGCATCACTATCGATGTGGCTTATCGTTATTTTTCAAGTGATAAGCGCAAGTTCATCATCGCCGATACGCCAGGGCATGAGCAGTACACTCGCAACATGGCAACGGGTGCATCAACCTGTGATTTAGCGGTGATTTTAGTCGATGCCCGCTACGGCGTGCAGACTCAGACTAAGCGCCATGCGTTTATCGCGTCATTACTGGGTATTCGTCACTTTGTTGTGGCCGTGAATAAGATGGATTTGCTTGGGTTTGACGAGCAAGTATTCAACCGTATTCGTGCCGATTTTACGGATTTCGTTAAAGATTTCGGCAACCTCGATATCCACTTTGTGCCGTTATCGGCGCTTAATGGTGACAACGTGGTTGAGCGCAGCACTCAAAGTGACTGGTATCAAGGCGGTACACTGCTTGAACTGCTAGAAACCATTGATACTCAACGTGAACTCAGCTCATTGCCTGTGCGTTTCCCTGTGCAATATGTGTCGCGCCCTCACTTAGATTTTCGCGGTTTTGCGGGCACGTTAGCCTCTGGCATCATCAATGTCGGTGACGAGTTAGTCGCTTTGCCATCGGGCAAACGCAGCAAGGTTGAACGTATTGTGACCTTCGATGGTGACATACAAGAAGCGGTTGCTGGCCAAGCTGTGACGATCACGCTGGAAGATGAAATTGATATTTCCCGTGGCGATTTACTGGCAAGACCGGATTCTGCACCTGCCGTCGCTAACGTGATCAGCGCTGACATAGTGTGGATGGATGAAAAGCCATTACAACTCGGTCAGTTATACGACATCAAAGTGGCCGGTAAGAAGACGCAAGCTTCTGTGACTGCTATCGATTATGTGGTTGACGTTAATACCTTAGCGCGCAGTGCGACGGACACTCTTGGGTTAAACGCGATTGCGCGTGTGACCTTAGAGCTGACCGAAGACATAGTGTTTGATGCATATTCGTTAGTACGCGATACCGGCGGAATGATCTTAATCGACCGCCTGAGTAATGCGACGGTTGCCGCGGTTATGGTGGTGTCGGGTCAACATGTTAACAAGCAAACAGCGTCACAATTTAGTGCCTTTGAAGTCGAGTTTAATGCCTTAGTGCGTAAACACTTCCCCCATTGGCAAGCGATAGATATCACTAAGCTTGGAGCTTAATTTGTGAGTGACTTGTGGCTATTAGCGATTATTTTGTTAGGGCTTGTGGCTGGCTTAATTAGCGGCCGTATCAATCCAGCGGTATTGTTTTTATTTGCATTTTTGCTCTGTTATTTGCTTGGCATGGTTGCGCTCGATACCGCATTAACAAGCTTTACCAATATTGGCTTAGTCACGCTGGTCCTCTTGGTGTTGGCCGCGACGGCGTTAGAAAAAACGTCCCTGCTGGGAAAGTTGAGTCAAGTCATAGGCAATAGTTCTTTGCCTATGACAATGGCAAAGCTCGGTTTTTCGACGGCTTTGCTGTCGTCATTTACCAATAACACTGCGGTCGTGGCATCACTGATTGGTGTTGTGCGCCGCAATCAGGCACACGCGCCGGCTAAGTTATTATTGCCGTTAAATTATGCGGCAATTTTAGGTGGCACACTGACCCTGATTGGTACCTCGACCAACTTGATTGTGAACTCCTTTGTAGAAAACGCCGGCTTACCCGCCTTAGGGTTCTTCGAGTTTACGCCAGTTGCAGTGGTGATCGTCGTCGCAGGCATCTTGTTACTGACCTTACTGGCGAACATTCTGCCCGACAGACGGGAAGAATCAGGTGAAGAAGCGCTGCCATATTTGCTCGAAGCCCATGTGGCGAAAGGTTCGTCCTTGGTCGGTCGCAGTGTGGTGGATAATAAACTTAGGGCGCTGAAAAAGTTATATCTAGTTGAGTTAGAGCGCAGCGGCATTTGTATTTGCCCTGTGCCGCCCCAGTTAGTGTTGCAAGCGGACGACGTGCTGCGCTTTAGTGGCGCGGTGGAATCGGTTGAGTTATTGCACCAATTCGATGGTTTAGATTGGTTTGGTAAACATCAAGCCAAAGGACAAAATTTAGTTGAAGCCGTACTCGCACCGTCATCCAGTTTAGTGGGCAGTTCGTTGAAAGCCTCGCGTTTTCGTGAGCAATTTGATGCGGCTGTGATGGCCATTCGCCGCGGAAATCATCCGCTGAAGGGCGGACTCGGTGACATTATTCTGCAACCCGGTGATGTGTTGTTATTGACGCCAGGTGATGGTTTTAGCAATAGCGCAAAGCTGAGTTCAGAGTTTGCGGCGATTAGCGGTTTAGATTTGAATGTGCGTCTAGACAGTCGTCGTGGTCGTTGGGTATTGCTGGGCTTTGCGGCAACGATCATCCTGAGTGTCACTGGCATATTACCCTTGGCTAAGGGTTTAGTGATATTGCTGCTCAGTTATTTTGCCATAGGCGCAGTCACGCTGGCTGAGCTTAAACGCCGTTTCCCATTGGAATTAGTGGTGATCGTGGGGAGTGCATTAGGGCTTGCCAACTTGATGATGAGTACAGGCCTTGCGAACAGTTTAGCCCAAGGATTACTCTCAGTTATTAACGGTTATGGGGTATTTGGCGCTTTTGTCGGCGTGTATTTAATGACCTTATTGCTGACTGAACTGGTGACCAATAACGCAGCGGCGGCGCTGGCGTTCCCTATCGCTTACGCGATTGCGCTTAATTACGGTGTCGATGCAAGGCCCTTTATTATGGCCGTTGTCTTTGGTGCCAGCGCGAGCTTTATTTCACCCTACGGCTATCAGACCAATTTGATGGTATTTAATGCGGGTAATTATCGCTTCAGTGACTTTGTCCGCCTTGGATTGCCGTTATCTGTGCTGTATTCCCTGATAGTGATATTTATGGTGCCGATCATCTTTCCATTTTAGTGATTAGCTTGAGTTTATTGCCCTTATGTTAGCGGTTAGTCAACATGGGGATTGAGGAGTTTTTATGACAAATATCGTGTGGCATCAACATCCTGTAGACCAAGCCGCCAGAGCCGAGCAGAAAGGCCAAAACCCAGTACTACTTTGGTTTACCGGACTTTCTGGCGCGGGCAAGTCAACACTGGCGGGTGCATTAGAGCGGGCGTTATTTGAGGCGGGATTCCACACTTATTTGCTCGATGGTGATAATGTGCGCCATGGCCTGTGTAAAGATTTAGGGTTTACGGTTGAAGACCGTGATGAGAACCTGCGTCGTGTGGGCGAAGTGGCTAAATTGATGGTGGATGCGGGGCTTGTGGTATTGTCAGCATTTATATCACCGACCCGTGAAGAACGTGATGGTATTCGTGCCCGTTTTCCTGCGGGGCAGTTTATTGAAGTGCATGTCGCTACGCCTTTGAGTGTGTGCGAGCAGCGTGACCCTAAGGGGTTATATGTGAAAGCGCGCAGTGGCGAGATTAGCAATTTCACTGGTATTTCATCACCCTATGAAGCGCCATTGGCCGCCGAGTTAACCATAGATACCAGCAAAGGCGATTTAGCGACTCAAGTGCGCGCCTTAATCGATTATCTGACGGCAATCAATGTTATCAATACCGATAAGGCTAAAGCACTCGCCTAGTGTTATGACTAGTTATGCCTAGCCATATTAAATCTTGCCTTAGCAAGTGATTGAATGCTCATAAAAAACAGGAGCCTTGGGCTCCTGTTTTATTTTGGGCGCAATGAGTTCACTATGTTCAATGCTGATATTCAAGCAATATGGTTTAAGCACCGCGTTCAAACAGAATAGTTCAAGCATCATGGTTAGATATCAAGTTTTAGCATCATATTCGGCCAGCATACTGGCTATCTATCGCCGTTGCGTATAAGCGGTTAATTCAGGTTCAGCTCGGCGGTTTCTGGCGCTGTTACTGGGATTATCAGGCTGAAAACGCTGCCTTTACCTAACTTACTGCTGACCGTAATTTTCCCGCCAAGAAGTTGGCTGACGAGTTGATAAGTTAAGTGTAACCCCAGCCCAGTTCCGCCATTTCCCCTGCGAGTGGTAAAGAAGGGGTCGAAGATTTGTTTCATCGTTTCCGCGCTCATCCCTATGCCATTGTCTGAGACTGTGATTTCGACTATTTGATCTTCTATCATCTTTGCCGAGATTTTTATCTGGCCATTTCCCCTTCCTTCGAAAGCATGGGTTATCGCATTAGTGACGAAGTTTTCAAGGGATTGTCCGAGTGCGCCTGGGTAGCTGTTCATTTCGATATTGGCATCAATGTCGATTTCGAGCTCATGGGATTGCTTCTTCATCCGTAGCCATGAGGTATGTAGCATGTCCTGAACGAGACTTGTGAGCTTAAAACTACGGCGTTCTTCCCTTGTTCTATCCACGGCTAAGCGTTTGAAGCTACTGACTAAGGTTGCGGCTCTGCTTAAATTGGCTTGCACTATCTCCGCGCCTTCATGGAAGTGAATAAAGTAAGTATCGACATCAGATCGCTTAAGACCCGATTCGAAGGCGTTTTGTAGCTTAGTGCATTCATTTTTCATGCTCGATAACGTGACCTGTGCAGCGCCGACAGGGGTATTGAGTTCATGGGCGACGCCCGCCACCATCATGCCTAAGGATGAGAGTTTTCCCGTCTCGATGAGTTGTTGCTGAGTGTCGTGTAAGTGCTGTAACGATTCGGCTAACGCGGTATTGGATTGGGTGAGTTTTTGCTGTTGCTCGGTTAACTCTTGATTCAACTTGTCCCTTACTCGCATGGACTTTGCTGCGCGCCAGCAGATCCCACCGCCGAGTAATAGTAATAAAATCCCTAGACTGAGCGCTTCCAGCAGGCTGCGTTGATTAATCTTTGAAAGTTGATCATTGGGAACCCGTATCACGAGTTTCCAATCTTGGTCAGAAGTGTTGGTCGCATCTTGTACATTTTCATAATCCCAGAGCCCTTCGGGGGTGATAAAAGCACCTTCGCTATCTTGGGTAATCTGTTGCCAGGCATCGGGATTGAGCTTAGCTAAGGTTAATTCGGGGCGATTAAACATAAATGCCCAAGTGAGTTCGGAATTGGATGAGAGTAGCCAGTAACCCTCTTTATTCAGCAGTGAAAGCTCGACATTGCTGTTAGCCGTAATTTTGGCAATGGCGTCTAACATTGATTGGGCGAGAAAATTGAGGGCAATAAAGCCTTGGCGCTCGCCTGAGGGTAAAAACACGGGAGTGGTGACTCTTAATACGGGCTTGATAGGAGTTTCAATTGTCCCCTTCTCAACATTCAAATCTAAGGGCGAAAAGTAAAAACTATTGGGCGCTAAACGTAAGCTTTGGATGGAGTAGTAGCGTTCGGCTTTTGATTGCAATAATGGCTTAGCAACCACTTGCGGACGTTCTTGGATAAGGTTAACCCTCACTTTCTCGAAGGCATGATTATCGAGCCAACGTACCTGATCGTAGTTTTGTGATGCGGCACTAAAGCTCTTGAAGAAATGTTCGACCTGAGTGAGATCTTGCTCATTTCCCGCCGCCGCATCGAGGAGTGTTTGATATTTAGCAAGAAATAGGGCGTCGCGCTTAATATTACCAATATGGTAGGCAATGGTTTTATCGGCATCACCTAAAAGGGTGTTCGCCTCTTGGTATAAGGGCACCATGGCATCTTCATGGCGCTTTTGATAAAGCAAAGTGGTGAGTATGGGCACCAACAATAACCACGGCAGCATGAATCTGAGCCAGTAGCCCCAGAAGGTAGGCTGAGTCAATTGCGATGGCGCTGTCATAGTGGTGTTTTTTGGTAGTTTTTAAGCCAAGTTAATAACTCCGGTAGTGGCATTGGCTTAGCATAAAAGTAGCCTTGGGCATCGTGGCAGCCGCGGTCGCTTAGCCATTTCGCTTGCTCTTTAGTCTCAACGCCTTCGGCAATCACATTCATGTGGAAGCGTTGTCCTAACAAGATAATACTATCGACTATCGCAGCGGCGCCATCATCTGAGGTGACATTGTCGATAAAGGATTTATCAATCTTAATGCGGTCGAAGGTCAGTTTGCTGAGATAGGCTAATGAGGAAAATCCGGTACCAAAATCGTCAATTGCGACTCTAATATCTATCGAGCGTAAGTCATTTAACTGCTTGCGGATGGTTTCGAAATTTTGCATCGCAATCGATTCAGTGACTTCGACTTCTATCTGACCTAGAGGCATGTTAGCGTCGGCAATGTGCTGCTTTAAAATATCGACTATGTTCTCCTGTTCGAACTGCATGGCCGATAAGTTCACTCCCATACATAAATTGGTATAACCCGCCTCATTGAGTGTGCAGAGTGCTTGGCAAGATTGCACGAATAGTTGCTCACCGAGTTGGGTGATCAAACCTGTCGCTTCGGCAATGGGGATAAAATCCAACGGCGGCACATTTTGACCATTTGGCAAGGTCCAGCGAGCCAGCGCTTCAACCCCGACGACTTCACCCGTTTTAATACAGACTTGCGGCTGCAGTGCAATATGGATGTCATTACAGGTAATACTGTGTTGCAGCGCTTGTAAGAGTTCGAAGTGATAGGCCACATTATCGTCATTGGCTTGTTGGTAAGTCACATGTTGTCTAATGCCTAACTTTTTGGCGGTTTTCTGGGCCATGTTGATTTGCGTTATGGCATCGACCGCAGTGCCATCGGCTAATTCTAGTGGCAGTGTGACAGTGCTGATATTAACCGTGATCTTCGATTTTCCTTGCTGATAGGGCTCAATGAACAGTCGACTAATAATGTCAGCGGTGACTAAGGTTTTAGGGCCGAGCACGGCAAATTTATCATCCTTGAGGCGAGCGACTAACACACAAGCATCAAAGTGTTCGCGCAAACAAGAGGCAACGTGTTTGAGCATCTCGTTACCTTGGGGCGAACCAAATACACGATTAAAGTCGGAAAACTTATCAATATCAATAATCAATAAATTAAATTTTTCGCGAATATCTTCCGCCAGCACGCCTTCTAAGGTGCGGAGCAACACGTTGAGATTAGGGATTTTGACGAGCGGATCTTCAAAAGCAATCTTATCTAGTTGGCTCATGAGCGACACGCTATGCAGGCCGCCACAAATATTCATGCTAAACACACGGATCATTTCAGTTTCCGTGATATCCAGTGGTCTGCCTGTGGCTAAATAAACGGAGTAATCGGCGCCTGCGAGTTCGTCGGGGAAGAAGAGGCAAGTAAAGTCATTTTCGATACGGGATTCCCTGCGGCTCAGGCAAAGTTCAAGTTGTGCCCGTATGTGTTGCTGCTCAAGCTGCTGTAAAGCATAGCCAAAATAAGGTTCAAACTCGCCCGATGCGGCAATGATTTGGTGGGAAATACCCTGTTCAGTTAATTCCCCCATTGATTTCACGCACACAATGCCACCATGGGGCAGGTTTAATAGCTGGGATAATTGTCGCAGCATCTTGCCTGAGAGTTCTTTGATATTGCGTGAGGTGTAGAGCGCGCCGCTGGACTCGGCAATCAGTTGCAAACCACGCTTAGCATTGGCAATACTGCTAATTTGTTGATATGAGCGCAGGTTAGTCGTGAGAATAGTTTGCAGTCTATCGGCCGATAACTCGGATTTAGTCCAATAGTCGTTGATATCGTAATCTCGCATTACATCGAAAATAGGGGCCATACCGGGCTGACCTGTAAGCAGTATAATGCGGATTTTTTCGTTACCGAGCACTTCCCGAATAGCACGGACTAACCGTAGCCCTGCATCTTCGGTTTCCATCACCACATCGACTAAGGCGATCGCAAAATCATTTTCCTTAGTTAACACTTGGCAGGCTTTTGCATAGCTAAAGGCTTGGGCCAGCTCAATTTTACAATCTAATACTTTGAGGGTTGATAACGCGAAGGCGGTCGAACGTTGGAAGTTTGAGTCATCGTCCACCGTGAGTATTTTGACTGTTTTTTGATTTTCGAGGTGTTGTGGTGACGGTTGTTCGTCTAAAAAAAAGACATTTTGTTCTTGACTAATCATTCTCTCCATCCTTGAGATGCCATTCGCATCCTTATTCACTCAGCAAATAAAACGAGCATTTTTTATACATAGAGTATTTGCGACAGATGGAGTTTATTCAAGCAAATATTTTTATTAGTCAATAATATAAGCGATTAAGTCGCTACTCGATCTTAAAATCCTTAGCGAACAAGAGTTGCAGGGCCTTGAGGTATTCTTGATCCGGCTTAGGTTGCACGAGTTGGGCCAGTTCATCACCAATCGGCGTTAAGCGATAATAGCTAAAAAGCAGATTGCCGCTCTTAGGCGTGAGCTTCATTTGTATGCCTTGCAGGGCAAATTGAATCGGTGTTTTATTGTTGAGTAAGCCGGTTTCGAACTCGCTGCTGTGCAGTATTCCCGCATCGACTAAGGTCAAAATACTGGAATAAGGTAGCCCAAACTGGGATAAGCCTAAATTGACTGAGGTGGTTTTACGGAAATACTGGCCAATCCCACCTGACAAGCGGTAGCCACTGATGAGTTTTAGGCGCTGCTCGTTATTCACCTTAGCCGCCATGCCAAGGGCTTTTTCTAGAATTTGTGCTTCCCTGTGAGTCAGTTGCTTGAGCAGCGCTAGGGTACGTAGACTGAAGTTTCCCGGATTCACTATCTCGCTCGACAATATCCGAGCCCACAAATCTTGCATCTTACGGTTATGGATTTGTTCCGCCATCAAGAAAAATTGATGGCTCCAATCGGGATCAAGATCGACCCCTGTGACATCTGAGTGGGTATAACTGAGGGCTAAGGCAAAAATGGTTTCCACATTGGCCTGATATTCGCTCGATAACTTGCGTGCTCTATGTTGAGCTCGCTCGGCTATTGAGGCGTTCGCAGGGCGGTATTCTTGCTCACTGGCGAGCCCTAATTGGCGACCAAGTAGCAGGGCTTTTTTGCGAGCGGATACCTCGGATGCTGACTCGCCTTCTTCTGCCAACAGTAAAATATCTGAATCCTTCATCGCGTTATTAATCCTTGAGCCTGCACTGTGGTTGAGGTGTGGGCTTAGTGAACTCTTACATTCGGTTGTAGCTCACTTTAGATGATCATCTCTTTAGTTTGAGCATCTCGTTAAGCCAATTCTTTGGTTCGTTATTATGCCGTTTTATTTAACGACTTTAGCGATTGATTTCGCACTTTTAGTTGGCCAAGACCATAAGGTTTCATTACCCGGTTCAGGATGGCGCGGAACATTCAGCGCTAGTATTAACGAACATACGGCAAAGCCCGCCCCTATGTAAAATACAAAGGCGGGATCGGTTAACCATAATAAGCCCAAAAGCACAGGAATAATCACAGCCGCTATGTGGTTTATGGTGAAACTGACTGACATAGTGGCAGCAATATCTTTGCTGTCGGCGATTTTTTGAAAATAGGTTTTCATCGCAATTGCCATCGCAAACAGTAAATGATCGATAACGTAGAGTGCTGCCGCCATATGGGCTTGTTCGACTAGGGCATAGCTGATAAAGACTAAGATGAGTCCAATATATTCCACAGTAAGCGCATTACGCTCACCAATACGTCCAATCAAACGACCAATAGCAGGCGCAAACAGTAGATTAACGGCATAGTTGATTAAGAACAGCGCAGTGATTTCACTGACGCTATAACCAAACTTTTCAACCATCATAAAGCCCGCAAATACCATAAAAATTTGCCGCCTCGCACCTGAAAAAAAGGTGAGCAGGTAATAGAGCCAATAGCGTTTACGCAGTATGATTTTTTTGTGTTGTATTTCCGTTGTCTCAAACTTGGGGTAATACCATGTTATGGTTAGCACAATGATGAGACCTAATACGCCTATAATCAAATACATATGCAGGTAGTCTAGCTTCAACCAAGTCATTACTAGCCAAATGCTGGCATAACCGACTAAAGCGGCCGCCGAACGCCACGCCAGTGCTTTCCCCATAAATCCAGCCGCGTCTTTTTTATCGACCCATTGCAGCGTTAGCGATTGGTTGATGGTTTCAAAATAGTGAAACCCGACAGACATCAACACAGTCGTTAGATACAGGCCTATGACCTGAGGAAAGAAACCTGTTACCGCTACGCCGATACATAAAATGGCGAGCGAGAGCAGGGCGAAGGCTTGTTCTCGAATGAGCAGCAGCACAAAAATTGCCGTAAAAGCCAAGAAGCCGGGGATTTCGCGCAGGCTTTGTAACATGCCGATTTCAGCACCAGTGAATTGGGCTTTCTCAATCACGAAGTTGTTGAGCAATGCCTGCCAAACGGCAAACACGAGTGACATAACAAAGGTCATCCACAGCAAGAGTGCTTTAGGATCTTTTGCTTGAATAGCTTTCATGGATAAGGGACTCAGGCGATAAGTGTTCAAATGCTAATGCTTTTTTCTTAGGTTGGCTATATAAGGTGTGACTTATCCCTTTCAATTTTGTAACAATGTTTAGGCGAATTAACTCCCTAGGTTACAAAGACGCTAAAGCGAGAATATACCTAAGGCGTTATTTTTGTGAGGCAGTTAAAACTACCGCATATACTTGGGGTGTTTGGCGCTAAGCCCGTGATCTATTTCATGTAAATTGGCGGGTAAATCACCTAGTATGAAATATCATAATTGTCATTTTACTTTTGCATACCAAGTTAAATTCCACTGGAATGCCAATGACTCTGGGTGTCCATTGCTACTTTTAGCGCATTTAGTCTGAGCGTTGTGATGTCATTTGATATGCCAAACGGGCATAGAGAGTCGAAATTAAGTCGCCTACACCGTCTTTTCTAGGCCGCTTATTGTTATTTTGCTTGGGATTAATCGAGGCTAAATTGAAAAGAATTCTTATCATTTACTCTAGTGTTCACGGCCAAACCCAAAAGATTGCTAAAAAGCTCGCACAGCAGTTAATGGCTTTGGGTAATGAAGTGGTTACTGCCGATATCAAGGCCGCTCCAGTGCTCACTGAGTTCGACAAAATCATCATAGGCGCCAGTATTCGCCATGGTAAACATAACCCAAGTTTGTACGAGTTTATTGAAAAGCATCAAGCCGTATTGACGGATAAGGTCAGTGGTTTTTTCTCTGTCAGCTTAGTGGCACGTAAACCCGAGAAAAACACCCCAGAGACCAATCCTTACATGCAGGCATTTTTAAGTAAAACCACTTGGCGGCCACAATTGTTGCGCGTTTTTGGGGGGAACTTGAATTACCAAGGCTATAACGCTTTAGATAGAAATATTATCCGTTTCATCATGTGGTTAACTAAAGGACCTACTGACCCTGTTACCAATGTTGAATACACGGATTGGCAGAAAGTGACTGAGTTTGGTGAGCAGATCCACAGCGCTTAAGCTTGATATCAAATTTCGGTGCTTCATTTAGCCCTATTCTATTCGCGCCCTGCAAGCTGTATGTATGCCTTAGTCACAAGGGCAAAGGAGCATTAAATATGATCAGTATGATGACTAAACTTCGCTCCTTATGCCGAGTCATTATGGCGCAACTGCATGTGTGGATTGTCGTGTCGACTATCTTACTCGTGTGTTCCAGTCCGTGGATTTTTATGGGCCGACGGATACCCGATAACGCCAGTTTTTGGGATTATTTGCATGTATATTTAGGTTTAGCGTGTACTGTGCTTGGGATTCTTTTCTTACTCAGCAATATCTTGCGTGGCAAGTGGCACCAATACTTTGGCTGGTTGGCGGGCGATTGGTCACAGTTAAAGCAAGATGTTGTTGGACTTACTAAAGGTAAACTCCCCGTCGCTGGTGGCAAAGGGCTGTTTAGTGCCATAGAAGGTATTGGCATGCTGTTGCTGGTGGCTACAGGGGTTACGGGTCTAGTTTGGTTTATCGTTCAAGGGACGCCAACGGCACTGACATGGCGTGGTTATCACCAAGTCTTTGCGCAGGCTTTTATTGGTTTCTTGATCCTACATCTCGTCTTGGCTGCGAGCCATATTCTTGATTTTATTCGGCAATAAACTTCAGAACCCATATTGAGCGCTTATACCAATCACTTGGATTGAACACGCATAAAAATGGCCTCCTAATTTGGAGGCCATTTTTTTATTCCAACGATTGTTTTGAATTAGCTAAGACGTTGCTGACGGGTCGCACCAATTGCGGCGGCGAAGACTAGAAATAACCAGCTTAGACTGCCACCCGATGAGGTTTTAGCGGGGGCGGCATCTTTCTCAACAGCAAGGTAGTTAATTAACCCAATTAACTCATCTAAGGTTTTGATGCTGTTTAAATTTACCGCATATTTATCGTTCACGATAAAGGCGGGTACGCTGTCGATTTTGAATTCATTCTGCTGGGTGCGCCACAGGGAAAGCTTTTCATTAGTGCTTTTGCTATCGGCTAATTCATCGTATTTAGCAGCATCGACACCAAATTGGGCGAAGACTTTTTTGATGTCATCACGGCTGTTAATTTGCGGCTCGTGCTGATGGCCAGGTGCACTATGATCGTGGCCGTTTGCGCCCTCTGCACCTTGGATTGCGGTAAACATGGCATGGGTTAAGGCGTCTTTGTTATCAACGCTTTGGATCACGGCTAATGAACGCATCACTTCAGTGCCAATGTCGCTATTCATAAAGTCGACATGCTTATTGTCGAAACTTATCTGTTTGTTGAGGTTCGCCTTGATATCAGGCAAATAGTTAGTTTCCATATTGAAGCAGTTATGGCAATAAAATGAATAGAATTCAGTGAGTTTTGGTTCGCTGCTAGGGGCTTTGGTCGAGATTTGAGTGTAATGTGTGCCTTCTACAAAATTGGCGGCAAAGGTGCTCAATGGTGCAATCGCTAAGGTTACAGCCAAGGCTAATTGTTTAATCATAGTTTCCTCAAATTCGGTGGGATTGAATTCACAATGTCAGTCGTTGTTATCGTTGACATTCAACGGTCAACATAAGAGATAGAGTGAGCTTCAACCTAGGAGTTAAGCTAGCCAAAATGCCAGCGCTGACACATAGGTTCAGGTTAAATGGAAAGGCTTAATTATGACTGAATTGACATGAAGCTAGTAGGCTAAATCTGTGATCTCAATGGAAGTTTTACCTTAGATTTGGCAGGACTGTAGGCAGGATCGCATCGCTAAGTCGGTGCATATTGATTAAAGCCCAGTTCTGCATCACCACTGGCTAAATTCTTACGCAATATCCCTAAGCGACTGCCAAGCTTCGCACACCTCGCGAAAACGCGCCGCATCGCCATCGGGCCTGTCTGGGTGCCATTTAAGCGCTAAACGACGCCATTGCTTGCGGATATCACGGGCGGTAGCACTCTCGTCTAATTCGAAAACTCGCAGCGCGTTACCTTTGTTCATCAGATTGATATTTAAGCCAATATAGCTCTTATAATTGCTCCAGAATGCCTCAAGTAATTCTCGTACTACGTTTTCGCTGGTGTCGTAGTTATTCCAATCGAGGTAATACTCACGCAGGGAAGTATCTTGCATTATCAGCAGGTTAACGTTTGATGGTACTAAGCGGAAGATTTGAATTTCCATTGCTTTGACTTGTAGCCATTGCTTGGGCAGTAATATTTCCTGCAGTTCAAACAGGGCGTTCATCAGTAGGAAGTTACGTTTGAATAAATCGTTACCCGGATTTTCATCAAGCTGGTGGATCAGCCCTTGGGTTTGTAATTCAGTGGCTAAGTGATGGATTTTCCAACTTTGATTTGAGGCTTGTAAAACCGTAAGCAACGGCCAAATCAGTGGGTTATCGCCCTTAGTGTTTGCAACTCGAATCGATTGAGATTCTTCAGTGAGTGAGGGTTTGGCAAATAACATACTGACTGTCCCATCCTAAATTGTGAGTGTTACCAATGCGCCGATAAAACCGCTGGGCTGCAACAAAGATGACTCGAAAGGCGACGATAAATGATCATTCACTAAGTTGAGCCGCAAACTATGCCACAGAGCCAAAGTGTAGGCAAAGATGAATTTTAGAGCAATACCGTGATGGTTGACTCCTACTTTAGATGGTTTCTCGGCGTAAATAAGCCGTTAACAGCAGTTAAGTTTTAGGGGAAGGTAGTTAAGAGAGGGCTAGCTTTAGACATGATGCCCTTGTTTATATCACATAAAATCAAGGGCATGATTATTTTCACATAGAGTGAAGGACTAGATCTCGGTGAAGATCACTTCTTGATCTAAGCGAGACTTAGGCAATTTAGCGTTGAAATCATTTTCTGAGTGATAACCCAAGGCGACAACCACGCAGGCACCTAGACCTTGCTCTCTTAAGCCTAGGACTTGATTCATTTTAGTGGCATCAAAACCTTCGATCGGACACGCATCAATATCTAATACACTTGCACCGAGCATTAAAGTGCCAAGCGCTAAGTAGACTTGTTTTTCCATCCAATGCTGGGCATCTTTCAGCTCAAATTTATGCATATTAGCGAAGAAAGAACGGCCATTATGTTGGCCTTGCTTGGCTTCTTCATTAGCAAAGCGGCCATCCTTCGCTTCTTGCTCGAGCACTTGCAGTAAGTGTGCTTCATCTAATTGAGCACGAGCACAGAGTACGAGTACATGGGAAGCATCGAGAATTTTTTGGGTATTAAACGCATAGTTTTCGGTCGCTTGGGCAACTAACGCTTTACCTTCCGCCGTACTCGCTAACACAAAATGCCAAGGCTGTGAGTTAGTCGATGATGGGCTGTACTGCAATAAGGTTTTGATTTCTGCTATTTTATCCGCAGGAATCGTCTTAGTTGGATCAAAGGCCTTAGTGGTGTAGCGCTTTTTGGCGAAGAAACTTAAATCACTCATGTAACGGCTCCAAATCATTAAGGAATACAAATTCAATGGCAGTATTTTAAGCAGGTTTAAGTAAAAAACAATGTGATCAAGGCAGGTATTAGTTTCAAAAAAAATTTGAAACTGGGTGCTTATGCGTACTAGACAAAGCTTATGTGTGATGGAGTAGATGGCATGAAGTTTCAGACAATCCCAATTATGCGGATCTTTGATGAAGATAAAGCCAAAGAGTTTTACCTTGGCTTTCTGGGGATGGAATTAGATTGGGAACATCGCTTTGAGGATGGCTACCCGATTTATATACAAGTTTCACTTGGCAATTTTGTTTTGCACTTGAGTGAACATTCAGGCGACTGTACTCCTGGCTGTAAGGTTTTTGTGAATGTGAGTGAACTTGATAAATTATTTGCTCATGTGACTTCTAAGCCATATAAATACAACAAACTTAGTATTGAAGATGCGCCTTGGGGCGATCGTTGCTTTACTGTAACAGATCCGTTTTCAAACAGGATTTTGTTTAATGAAGCAGCAGACACATAACAGAGTGAGGCATTCGAGACCCGCGGCATTTACAAGTTTACGCGCATGGGTACTGCGTTATGCTTTCAGGAGAAAAAATGAGTTCAGTTGAATTGTGGAAATGCTTTGTTGACGAGTTTGCTCAGTTACATGATGGAGTATTTGAAAAATGGGTCTTGCAAGAAGGGAGCTATCCAAACAGGCAGGAAAATTCAGAAATAAATGAGTTCTTAACGTCACTAACTGTCCAGCAAAGAGAGATTCTCGTCAAGATGCTTATTAATGCTAGACGTGGTGGTATTCATGATGCCTTAGTACGACTTAATGACAGAATGGACTGCGAAAATGGTCAGTATTACGAAAACGGCATTGAGATGGAATTTCAGCCCTTTGGTTCCACCCTTTACTATGACTATGTTTGTCGCCGAGAAGGGGATAATTGGGAGCAAGAATAGGTATTATCGGAATATCTTACTTCCAATGAACATCCTGCACAGCTGAATGATTTCAGTTACTTAACAAAGCCATCGCTGGTTGAAGGCAAACCAAAAGTGCATTATGTTGTTGGTTTAAAATGGATGGCTTGATTTATTATTCGCTAACGCGGATCCGCTTATACCCAACGTTATGTGTAGGGGAATCTTAATGATCGAAAGACCCAAAGTAATAAACCTCACAGAAGCCAGAACGATTCGCAAAGTCCATTGCGGAGAGTGTAACTGGGAGCAGGAAATTGCTGCTATCACTGAAGCTGAGATAAAATGTTGCCCTTGGTGCGGCTGGAGCGATCTGGAATTAAGTACTTTAAAAGCAGAAGGTGGCTTCCAAGAAATAGAATGTCAAAAGCACGGTAGAGTTACGGTTCTACTACCTAGCTGTAATATTGATCCACTAGACTTCATGAACAACTTATTTTGTCCATTCTGTGAGTAACACATAACAATGCAAACCAGCCTGATGGCTTTTTCGTTCCTTGTTTTGCTACGCTACCGCAAAACAATCCAATACAAAGCAGCTGTTTGTGGCTATGCGTGAAGAGAGATCGGATATATAAATGGAAAAAGCATTAATAGATATTAGGTATTACGCTAGCGACTCCCTATATGAGAAAGGTAAAAGTCTACCTTCGAGTTGTTCTAGCTTTTTCAAATTTCCTAAGCTGCTTCATTACTGGGGTGCTCGTATAGCCACAATACTTGGTGCAAATGGATTATTTCTCGGAGAATTCGATCACCTATATGTAAACTACACAAATGCTATTCCAGAAGGCACGATGGTTTTTTCTGATAGAACACCAGAAAAGTGGCTTAGGTATATAGATTGCGGTGTAAATTTTGAGAAATTAAAATCATTAAATGAGTCCGAACTTGAACAATTTGTAATTCGCAGTACCTTTGAGTGTCTTGAGCACCTTTGTAAGTTGAGCATAGAAAAAACCGAAAAAATCAAGCTTGCTTCAAACGAAGTGGAAAGATTTGGTTCTGCGGTCGAGCTTCCGGTTAAGGCAAAACATACTAAGTCATATTCGGTTCTGGTTTCATATAAATTGCGCCCAAATGGCGAAGCATCTCATGGGCTTGTAAAATACATTAACCACAAAACAGGTGCTACTTTCACTAAAAGGTTTGTTGATCTTAAAGGGCCATCGGATATATTTCCTCTGGTAGGTACAATTTCAGTAAAAGATGGAAAAGTCCTGATCACGCCGAGGGCATCATTTAAAGCTAGCCTTTACACAAATTCATATCAGATTCCAATGGAGATTGATTTAAGTGAAGCGGCAAGCGCATAACAAGGCGCTGCTAGGGACAAATCTGCGCTGCGCTTCGGTTTGTTCTAGAGTGCGGCGTTAATCCATAGAAAATTTAATCCGAAAATCATAGATTAGAGCAAGAATTCTAACCCATTTATGTCTACTAGCTTTTTACGTATATATAGCAAAACTGGTAGTTAAAATTGGTATTGGGGCACCAGTGACCGTTGGCGACATGGATGTCGCCGTCGAGCCTATAAGGACATATTCACGGCGTGTCGCTAGAGACACAATGACAATAAACTCCCTGAACAGATAAACGGCTATTTAGCTTTGTTCAATACCTATTAATTCAAAGGCATAATGTTTATGGTGTTGTGAAAGATGATTGTATCCTGACTTGTCTAATTTAGTCTTTGTCATCAACGTTGAATGTTGGGATCCTAATTTGAATTCTTCGCTCACTGCACGTACTTATAAAGGTCATGACAGTGAGCGTGAGTGACAGGACTTAAGCCGCTTAAGCTAGCGCAATACTTTGCTTAAAAACGCTTGGGTACGGGCTTCTTTCGGGTGGCTAAATAGTTCATCGGGTGGGCTTGATTCGACTACATAACCGCCGTCCATAAAGATCACTCGATCGGATACATCGCGCGCAAAGCCCATTTCGTGGGTGACAATGACCATGGTCATGCCCTTTAGCGCTAAATCTTTCATCACGTCTAATACATCCCCGACCATTTCGGGATCGAGTGCCGATGTTGGCTCATCGAACAGCATCAAGTCTGGTTCCATCGCTAATGCGCGGGCAATGGCGACCCTTTGCTTTTGGCCGCCCGATAAACTGGCGGGGTAGGCATTGGCTTTGTCACTTAAACCAACCTGTGCCAGTAGGTCGAGGGCTTTGGTCTCGGCTTGAGCTGGCGTCATCAGTTTTAGGCTGATGGGCGCTAAGGTGATGTTTTGGATGACGGTTTTATGGGGGAACAAGTTAAAGTTTTGGAACACCATGCCCACTTTTTGCCGCAGTTTATCTACGCAGGCGTTTGGCGCTGTGATCAATTGACCTTCAATCTCGATATCGCCTTGGCTTGGCTGTTCTAACAGATTAATACAACGCAAAAAGGTACTCTTGCCACTGCCACTTGGGCCGATCACACTCACCACTTCGCCCTGACGAATATGCTCGCTAATGCCCTTGAGCACTTGGTTATCGCCGAAGTTTTTATGCAGGTTGGTTATTTTAATCACTTTGTTTCAACCTCTTTTCAAATTTCGACAGCACAAATGTGAAGCTGTAGGTCAGGAATAGGTAAATAAGGGCGCAGGTAAATAAGGGCACACTATCCTCGAAGGTGCGGCTACGGATGATTTCACCGGCGCGCATAAGGTCAACGCCACCGATAAAGCCAATGACGGCGGTTTCCTTGAGGAGCACGATAAATTCATTACCAAGTGCGGGCAGAATATTCTTAATCGCTTGGGGCAGAATAATCGATTTCATGGTCATTGCTTGGGACAAGCCAAGTGAACGGGCCGCTTCGGTTTGACCTTTATCAACGGCTTGAATCCCTGCGCGGATTATCTCAGAAATATACGCGCCGCTATTGAGACCAAAAGCGATAATGGCGGCAGTGATCTTATCGACATCTAAGGCTGAAAGCACGATGAAGTAAAGGATCACTAATTGCACAACTACTGGGGTGCCACGGATCACACCGACATAAAGATTGGCGGGGAAGCGGATATACCACTTAGACGACATCTTCATAAAGGTGGTGCCAATGCCTAACACTGCGCCTAATAACATGGCGAAGAAAGTGACGATTAATGTCACCTTCAAACCATTTAATATCAGCAGTATGCCTATCATGCCGTCTTCACCAATCGGGCTAAACAGCGAGGTATTAATTGCGTCTATCATGCTGATATCACTTTATATGGGCAGAAACGAGCGTCTGATATTGGCCGTCAGCTTTCATGTTAGCCAGTGTTTTATTGATGCTCGCTAACAGTTCAGGCTGCTCTTTCGACACGGCGAAACCATAAAACTCAGCAGGAAAATCCAGTTTAATCATCTTTAATTCAGGATTTTTAGCCAGATAGTTAGCGGCAGGTTCGCTGTCGAATAACACTAAATCTACCTTTGAATTTTTAAGCTCCATAATGGCTTCGAAACCCGTATTAAAGGCGGTGATATTTTGGGTGTATTTTTTCGACATTATGTCAGCGGTTGTGCCTAACTGCACCGCAAAGTGTTTGCCTTTAATATCTTCAAGCGTATGAATGCTATCGTTATCTTTGTTGACTAGTACGACTTGAGTCGCTTCGTAGTAAGGCTCAGAGAAGTTTACGTTGGCCTGACGTTCAGTGGTTATCGTCATACCTGAGGCGATAAAATCAATCTTGCCTGAGTTGAGTGCGACGATCAGTGAATCGAATTTCATGTTTTCGACTTTCAGTGTCTTGCCCGCATCTTTAGCGATTTGCTTGGCCAGATCGATATCAAAGCCTTTGATTTCATCGCCACTTTGGCCGCCAACATATTCAAAAGGAGGGAAGGCGGCATTGGTGCCAACGACTAACACGTCATCGCTTTTTCCGCATCCAGCTAACAACAAGGTGGCAGTTAAGGTCAGGCCGCCTAATAACATGGACTTTTTCATTTAAGACTCTCTTGTTCGATTTCACTATCAGTGTGGCGACTATAGGCAGATGAGCATTAAGTGTCAATAATTATGCTGTTAATTTGATTAAAAATTCATTTCTATTTTGCGGTTTTCAGTCGCAAGATTGAGGCCAGCTGCTTTCCTGTACAAATTTGTGTGTAAGTTGTTTTTTCTGGGTTGAATTATTGTGCTTTGGTCTATAACTATTGTTACTGTTAGGTTTTTGGCTATCTATACTTCTGTGGTGTTTATTAGTGGCTTCTCAATGAGAGTGTCATAATTTGAACTATCGCCTATTATTCTTTGATTAAATTGGCTAGTTTAGCCGCTCTTTAACGGCAACCTTAGTTGGTGTTATTCCTATTTTATGCAGTTTAATCCTCTGGCTGATTTGATTATCAAGCTAGAAACGATATTTCAGGAGTCAAAAGTGAACTATCTCAACTCAGCATTAGTGTGTTTAGCCCTGTGCTTATCGAGTGCACTGCAGGCCGAAGAGCAAACTCAGTGGCATTACAGCTTAGGCAGCCATGATTTTGTGGTCGAGGATTCTCACACCTTAGGGGTGAATGCGAGTCTATTGTTAGAACATAAAACCCAAAGCGATATTTTGCTGACGGCGGCGCTGGATGCCTATATAGACGCAGATGTCGATAAACTCGACCCTGACCACATCCCTGTGTGGTTTAAGTCTGCCTATGCCGCGAGCGGTGAACTTTATCGTGTTAATCCCGCGTTTTCATTCGGTTGGCAGTTCGATTTACAGGGAAAGCGTAATACCGTTAGCTCGGTTGAGAAACAAGCTAAGGTATTTCCTGGGTTGACGGCTAACTTTGACGGGCAAGCATTACAGGCCCAGTTCAAGGCGGGTACGGGTTATTACTATCTCGAAATCGATGACGATGTGCCTAGAACTCGAGGTTACGATCGTGGCGATTTTGGGAATGGTACGTTTGCTTATACCTTTATGGGAAGTGTAGGGGCAAATGTGACGCCTAAGCTACATATACAGGTTGCCGCACAAACCTGGCAAGACGAAGACCAATGGTTAGAGAATCAATATCGCTTTGAGCTGAGTTACCAAACCGATTTTTGGCGGCCTAATAGCGTGTTAATGCTGAGCGCTGAGCACACGCAATACAATTTAGACCACTATGCCAAAGTCGATGTTAACTCGGCTGAGTATTTGCCTATTCTGCCATGGGATAGCGATACGCTAGTGCGTTTAAGCTTAGTGGTTCCTTGGTAAGAATAGGGTTATTTATGGGTTAAGTGCTTCTCGACTAAGGCGATCATGGCTTGAGCTGCGAAGGATAAGACTTGGTCTTTGCGCCAAAAGAGGGATAACTCCCAGCGCAGCTCGTCACTCGCCAGCGGGATATTTACGACGCCTGGCACGCTGTAGCGCCGCGCGATGGAGCGCGGTAATACCATAACCCCTGTGCCCGCGGCGACTAAGGCAATCCCGAAATCGGCTTGGCTAACGCGGGTGATGTTTTTAGGGACAAATCCGGCGTGTCGGCAGGCATTGAGCACTAATTGATAGAGAGTGTATTCGGTTTCGAACATCACCTGAGGGTCGGCACTAAGATCGCTAAACGATAATATCTGTCGGGTGGATAACGGATTTTCCTTAGGCAGTACCACTACCATAGGATCGTTAAACACGCGTATGCCGTCATAGCCCTCATCAAAATCAATAATCCCAGTGGCTAGTTCAATTTCGCCCTTTTGGATTGCCGCGGTTTGCTCTACACCGCCACGGACGAGTAAGTGCATCTCTATCTGCGGATATTGCTGGCGATATTTGGCAATAATCGGGGCAAAAATTTCGGCACTCCCTAGAGGAGCCAATCCGAGATTGAGTTCGCCCGCGGTTAAACTGCGTTGGGCTGTGAGTTCAGCGAGCATGCGTTGTCGGCCAGCGAGTAACTCTTTGCCATGTCGATAAACAACTTCGCCCGCGGGCGTGAGTTTGACTTGGGTGCCGCGTTTACCGCGTTCGAGTAAGATGAGGTCTAGCTCCTCTTCCAATTGGCGTACGGCCTTTGATAGTGCAGGTTGGGTGAGATGGACTTTTTCGCTGGCTTTACCGAAGCCTCCAGCATCGACGATTTCGATAAAATAGCGGATAACTTTGAGGTCCATTAAGGTTCACCTTTAAATGTATTCTTAAAATTCATGCATTACATTCTTAATATTCATTTTTTTTATCAAATAGGCAAGCCTAGAATAGCCCTATAGAAAACTTTGTTCTAACCGAGAAAATCATGTCATTCCCACAAGCCGCAATACGTCAGTGTCGACATTGGGCTTTGTTATTAAGCCAAATCGGCCTCTTCTGTTTACTGTCCTTCGCATGTCACTGGTTCGCCACTTGGGCACATTCTCCTATTCCAGGGAGTGTGATTGGCTTAGGCATACTCTTATTTTTATTAGGTTTTAAACTCATTCCTGAAAATGCCGTACAACTGGGTGCCGCTTGGTTGATTGGTGAGTTATTGCTGTTTTTCATCCCGCCAGTGATATCCGTTATTAAGTACGAAGGTTTGTTTGAGCAATACGGCACCAATATATTGTTCACTTTAGTGATGGGCAGTGTGTGTGTGATGTTTGGTACAGGCTTTGTGGTCGATAGAGTGTTTCGTTTTGAGCGCCAACTGAACATCAAAAAGCAAGCCCGTCGCCACGCTAAGGCGGCTTAATGATGACTGACTCAAAAGTGGTGGATTTTGTATTGTCGCAGACGGGATTAGCCTTATTCAGCTTATTGCTGACCGTATTCTGTTACTTCGGTGCCAAGCGTCTCTATAAGTACCATAGAGTCTGGTGGTTAGCACCCATAGTGTTAGCGCCAATAGTGATTACCTTATTGGTGTTTAATCTTAAGATCCCGCTGCCAACCTATTTTGAATACACCCATTGGTTAATGGCCATGTTAGCGCCAGCAACTATCGCCTTTGCTTTGCCGATTTATCGTGAGCGTAACTTGATCCGCCAGTATCCGCTGACGATAGGGTTAGGTGTAACGGCCGGATTGTTTCTGGGGATGATGTCTTCTTGGCTGTTGGTGAAGTTTGTGCCCTTGCCGGTGGAATTGTCTAAGAGTTTGCTGGTACGTTCGGTGTCGACTCCCTTTGCGATGGAGGCGACCAGTGCCTTTGGCGGCGTGCCTGAGTTGACGGCCATGATGGTGTTAATTACAGGCGTCATTGGCATCTTGGTGTGTGATCCCTTATTTAAATTTATGCGTATTCGTACTTCGTTAGGTAAAGGTGTTGCTCTAGGCGCATCTGCCCATGGTGCGGGCGCAGCAAAAGCCAATGAAATCGGCAAGCAAGAGGGCGTTATCGCCAGTTTGACTATGATTTTTATTGGTATCGCTATGGTGTTAGGCGCACCCGTTTTTGCATTGATTTTTATCTAGGCTTTGAATGCTATCGTGTGAATTTTATGGTTTGAATTTACACACCTCAATTTCGGCAAATTTGCCTCTTCGAGCGCTAACTCCTTCTCGGTTATGCGCTTTTTTTTTGAGCTTACCTTCATAAAATGTGGCATGCTGTACCAAGTTGAAATACATAGTATTAATGGTGATACCTATGTCTAGTAAGTCAGACAAACAACCAAACACGCAATACAGCGTGAGTTTACGCCCGATTATTGAAAGTGATCTTGAAGCTATTTTTGTGCATCAAAGCGATCCCATTGCTAACCAGCTTGCTCAATTTCCTCCTCGAGATCGAGAGGCGTTTTTTAAACATTGGCATCAAAATATTCTGGGACAAGTGAATGTATTACCAAGGGCGATAGTGGTCGATGGCAAGTTTTTGGGCAATATTGGGCATTGGCAAAGTGATGGACAAGCGCTGATAGGGTATTGGATTGACCGTGAATATTGGGGCAAAGGTATCGCGACACAGACCTTAGCGCAATTTTTGCCTTTAGTCAGTTTAAGACCCCTCTTTGCCCATGTGGCTAAACATAATTTAGCTTCACAGCGAGTGCTGCTCAGACACGGTTTTGTGCTGACAGACCAACTGATACAAGAGAGCGAAGATACTGAAGCCTTACTCGAATTTGTCTTACGCTAGCGGATAAGATGCTATAACGCGACATTTTAGGGCGTATGTTAACGCTTTCATTCGCCTAAAATGACGTATTTAGATGCTTGAAACCACTGTTGTACAGGGACTTTTGTTAAAAGTGCAAAAAGTCGCCCATTATTTTCATTTCAAATTATTCTACTAAAAAAAGCCTCTTCCTAAGATTTTGTCTCTACTGTAATTGAAAAGCCTAGATCTAGATGCTTTATTACTCTGGATTGGTGACAGGTTAAGCTGGTTTTATATAAAAAAATTGAGAAGAAAGTGCTGATCTTACTGATAAAAGTCTAATTGCATTCTATTTCTTTCACTGTAGAACTCCTATACTTAGCCAAAACCTGTGCCATAGCACAATCGATCCCTTATCTATTCAGTGAAATCTATATGAAGATCCGTTTTCTGCTCAGTAGTTTTATTCTTGCGTGCAGCAGTCTCACCGTTGCCACGACAGCGCATTCAGCCGATTCGGCCTCTGTCGCATATAAAAGCACCAAAACTCAATCGACAGCAAAAACGAAGCAAGCACCATTAAAGCAAGAAATTGCAGGACGTAGTGCGATAGTCGTGGACTTAAAAACCAATGAAGTGCTTTATTCCAATAATCCTAATGCAGTAATGTCAATTGCATCTGTCACTAAGTTGATGACAGCTATGGTGGTGCTGGATGCAAAGTTACCTATGGAGCAAAAGCTTGCGGTAAACATCCGTGATACCAAAGAAATGAAAGGTGTTTATTCTCGAGTTCGTATCGGCAGTGAAATCAGCCGTAAAGAAATGTTATTGCTGACCTTAATGTCATCAGAAAACCGTGCAGCTGCAAGTCTTGCACATCATTATCCCGGTGGTCATAAAGCTTTTATTAAGGCGATGAATGCCAAAGCAAAAGCGCTGGGAATGAAAAATACCCGCTATGTTGAACCTACAGGTTTATCCTATAAAAACGTTTCGAGTGCCAGTGATCTGATTGTATTACTCAAGGCTAGTGAAAAGTATCCTATGCTAGGCCAGCTGAGTTCGACCGAGAAGAAGACGGTTACCTTTGCCAACCCAAGATACAGTTTAGATTTTCGTAATACCAATCGTTTGGTTTATAAAGATAACTGGGATATTCATCTAACCAAAACAGGCTTTACGAATGCAGCAGGGCACTGCCTTGTGATGCGTACTGAAATGGCAAAACGCCAAGTGGCATTTGTCGTGCTCGATGCTTACGGCAAATATACTCATATTGCGGATGCTAACCGTTTACGTAACTGGCTAGAGACAGGCAAAGTCACTCCTATTCCTGCTGAAGCTAAGCAATACAAGAAACAACGTAGCCAGCAGCAATTAGCTAAGTTGAGTGAGACCTAGTTTCTCGGTTGCAGCTCTATAAAAGTACAAACATAACAGGCCAGATGAGCAATCAATCTGGCCTTTATGTTTTAACGCTTTGAGTTTCTACTCAATTTTGATAAATTTATGATGGATTTGAGCGTACCATAGTCGTTATTTTATGTTCTCAAGGATGACATTCGTGTGGATGTATTTTTAAAAAAAATTCAACTTATCTATTTTCCCTTCTTATTTCTCAGCCTGTTATTTGTTTCTGGTTACAGTTTTGTCCATTGGCTGTTGTTGGTTAACCTTGAGTTTTTTAGCCTAGATGAAGATATCGTTAATTTGTGGCTGCCGCAGATACTGTCTTGGTTATTGTCGATCATTTATATCCGACCTAGGCTAAAACGACTCAAGTTTGTTAAAGACAATTCGCGCTTTTTCTATTTATTGATCGCGGTGCAATTAATGGCTGTTCCTTGCATTGTTGCGCAGGAATATCTCAAGACTGCCACGGGGAAGTTAACGCAATTAGCATCGATACAAGAATTGTATCTCCATAAAAATACTCAGTATTATCAGTTGCAGCAATCTTATATTGATAAGACGCAAATTGGTTTGCAGCGAAGCCTAGAGGTTACAGGTAAACATAGTAGTCACTTAAATATGGCACTGTATATCGCTATGCCGATTTTTGCAGAGCGTGCAGACAGTTGGCATGCTAAGGCCCTCGCTTGGTATGGTAAAGTTTATCAGCAGGAGATCAGTAATCGACTTGAACCCGATGAGAAAGAAGCGCAATTCAAAGCGTTTTTGGCTAAATCCCTAAATGAGTTCAATGAGTTGGACCCCCAGAGTTTTGTTTACCTTGAACGATTAGCCCCATCCTCTCTTCGTTCAGAGTTGCTCAGCGCCGCACAAAAAAGTCCGCTTTATCAAGCTGAACATCAAACGATTTTTATGCCCAAATTTGAACCATTTGAGGCTCGTAATGGCTATAAGTTAGTGTGGATTTTTATCTGGTTTGTTGTTGGCGCTTTAGTCTGGTTTGTACTCTTACTGCGGGTCAATCTGGATGAGAAAAGCGTAAAGCCGAGACGCAAATAAATCACGCTCGGCCTTGGATTTAATAAAGTTTAGGCATGTTCAAACATTAAGAACAAGTAAACGATAAACAAGACTATATGAGTCGCGCCGTGCAATGCATTGGTGCGACCGCTGCTAAAGCTTACCTTACAGACCATTAAACTGGTGATTAACAGCACCATGTCGGCGGGTGACAGGCCTAAATGGACTTCTTGATCTATCACGCTGCCAATAATTAATACCGCGGGGACTGTGAGTGCAATCGTCGCGAGCACTGAGCCAAAATACAAATTCATCGCCCGCTGTAATTGATTGTTTAACGCGGCCTTAAAACCTCCCACAGCTTCGGGGGATAAAATCAAGCAGGCCACAATAAAGCCCCCTAATGCCTGTGGAGCCCCTAGGGTTGCTACGCTGTAATTGATGGGCATAGCTAAGGTTTTTGCCAACAAAATGACCACGAGTAAGTAGCCAATTAATAGAATTGTATGGTAGGCATTACTGCGTAGTATGCCGTGGTGTTCCTCATGGTCTTCATGATCGGCATCGACAAAGAAATGGCTGTGGCTCTTCGTCTGTACCACTAAAAAAACGCCATAGAGCAGTATCGAAATAATGATCAGCATCCAAGACATGGCTTTAGACATGCCGCCAATAGTGCCACCTTCGGTAAAATTAGGCAGTACTAAACAGAGTAGGGCGAGGGGGATAATCGCCACGAGATAGGATTTTACGCCATCTAAATTGAAATGCTGGGTATGGTAACGCCAGCCGCCAAGTAATAATGTAAAGCCCACTAAGCCATTGATGATCAACATGACGACGGCGAACATAGTGTCGCGCGCCATGACAGGGTTGGGTTCTCCGGTCAGCATCACGGAGGAGATCATCACCACTTCGAGTGAAATGACCGATAAAGTTAAGATTAAGGTGCCATAGGGATCGCCAAGCTTAATCGCTAGTGCATCTGAGTGGCGTACCACAGAGAAAATAGCCCAAGTCACTACACCCAATAGGGCGAGTGACACGGGAATATAGGTCGAGAGGGCGGTGCCATCGGCGAGTAAGCTATCGCCACCGGTTTTAAAGAATACTAAGGTCAGTATTCCCAGTAGCAGGGCTAACTCGTCTTTCATAAATGTCTTCATAGGCAATTTGTCCTAAACGAAAAAAAAGGCCGTTAGTATAGACACTGGTTATGGCACACTTTGCATGAAACTTCCTTTAGATTTGGAGTTAAGGATAAATGTTTGAACTAGATCGCTTTTTAATCTAAAACCCCATTTTTAAGCTAGCCATGGTGTTCTGTTTTAATCAGCTTGCCGAGTTGATCATAATGATTCCAATCCCCTGATTCTCGATCGCTGAGATAACTGCCTTCAGTGCGTTTTTCACCATTAGGCCAAAAACTTTGCCATAGACCTTCCTTGCGATCCCTAAGATAAGTGCCTTGTTCGGCTAACTTGCCATTATTGTGGTAATAGCTAGCATCGCCTTCTTTTTGGCCTTTCACCCAGGTTTCAACGAGTTCTGGCTTACCGTTCTGGTGATATTGTTTAACCTGACCATCGAACGAGCCTTTGGCATAAGTGGCCTCTAGTTTGAGTTGGCCGTTACTGTAGTATTCCTTCGATTGACCATGGTTTTGCCCGTCTAAAAACTCAGTGCTGGCCGCTTGTATTCCATCCTCAAACCAGCTTTCCCATAGTCCAGTTTGATTGCCTTTATCCATAGTGCCGCTGAGTTTTAGCTGGCCATTATTGGGATAATATTCGGCATACGGGCCTGTTTTGTCATTTTTATCATAGGTTTCGGAGCGGTAAACCACTTGCTTAAAGCTGTAAAACTCCCTAACGCCGTGACGCTTGTTTTCCTGCCAATGGCTTTTTTGTTGGATATTCCCTTCTGGAATAGCGCCATAGGTCGGGTCTTTTTCTTCGTAGCGGTAGTCAATCCACAGACCTGTTTTTTGATTATCGAGATATTGCCCTGCCACACGGCGACGTCCGTGGTAATACTCTATGTAGTCACCATTGAGTTTGCCATCGGCGAAGGTTTGCTCCCGCTGTTTCTGGCCTTCGCTGTACTGGATCCATAAGCCTTGTTTATTGCCGTTTTGATATTCGCCTTCCTCATTAGGGTCGCCATTGGCATACCAACGGGCAAAATGGCCATCGAGCGGATAACGACTGGCATTTTCCTTTTTCTCCGAGGCGTAATGGGCGAGTTCGCGAGGTTTGCCATTGTCATAAAAGGATTCATATTGACCCACCCATTGACCATTAATGCGTTTGCCCCGCTCATTAACAGTGCCATCCTCAAAGTAGGACTCGGATTTACCCGTCAGTTTACCTTCGACATATTCATCTAAGCTGCGCAGTTGACCATTGCTATGGTAACGGCGTGATTCACCGTGTCGCTGCCCCTGTTGCCATTGCTCAGAAGATTGCAGTTTGCCTGCGCTATAGCGCTCAAATAGTCCATCTCGAATGCCCATGTCGTAGTGGCTTTTTTCGAGTAAATTACCTTCGGCATCATAACGCTCCGATGGTCCATGAAGCGGATATTGGCCATTTTCAGCTAGCGTTGAGTCTTGATAACTGCGCAGTTCCTTAAGTTGGCCATTGTCGTAGAAATACTTTTGCGTACCGGCAAGTTGGTTCTGCTTATAGTTGAGATCGCTGGTGAGGTTTCCTTCGGCATTAAAATATTGCTGCTGCCCATCTAAAGCGTCGTTAACATACTGTTCTTCAACTAGTAATTTACCCGCATCGTTAAATTGCTTACACTTGCCTTGGCGTTGCCCTACCTTATATTGGCAGAGGCTAGCGAGTTCGCCATTGGGGTAAAACGTCCGTTCTTCACCATCGAGATGATTTAGATTGAACTGGCTGGCACTCGATTTAGTCCCGTCGTCGAAGAAGGTTTCCCACAATCCTTGGCGGCGGCCTTCGGCATCGAAGCGACCTGTCACAGAAACTTGCCCGTCGGGATTTTGCTCTAAATAGGGGCCGGAGAGTTGGTTGTTCGCATAGCTTTGGCTTTGGGATAAAGTACCGTTTTCATAGAAACTTTCCCATTTACCGTGGCGCAGGTTGTCGAGGTAGCTTTCTTGGGCTTGCAGTTTGCCACTGGCATAGAAGCGTTTTACCTGCTCTTTTTTACCGTCTTTATAGTGTGTTGTTTGGGTGAGCTGGCCGCTGCTGTATTCCTTCCATTCGCCCGTGGGCACGCCTTTGGTAAATTGCTGCTCCTCTGTGACTGCACCACTTAAATCGAACAGTCGCCAAGTGCCATCTTGATAACCCTGCTGATAGTTTCCTTCGATAAGCTTGCTGTTATTGGTATGAAATACTTGCCATTTACCATTCGGTATCCCCTGGGAAAATTGCCCTAAGGTATATCCTTGGTTATCGCGGACTATGGCGATATCGCCATTTAAGGGCATGCCAGTGGCGAGATTGTAATAGCTGGGAATTCCGTCTTGCTGACGAATTTCGACCATCATGGAGGAGAGGTTTTGCGCGGCCTGCGCATGGAGACTCACTATGCTAGCCCCTGCAATGGCGAGGCTAATCACGCGAAATGGGGTATTGAACATGCTGATTCCTTGTTCTGGGTCTTAAGGCCAAGGTATGTGCGGCCTATGTAAGAATCCTAATTTTAATTATCTATTGCGCTGTGCACTCAATGCAGTGCACAGCGTCTAGGCTTAAGCTAAAACCGAGGGAAAACATCATCAGAAGTGACCACAGGGGGTGGCATTTCCTGATTTAAAAACTGGCCATTATGGTAGCTATTAATCACCCGTATCCAGCCATGTTCCTCAAACTCGTATTGCTTACCATCAAGCCTGCCCAGTTCGTCATAATTGGCGATTTGGAGCACATAGTCTTCAGATGAGCGCAATTCCCAATGGCCGACTCGTTTACCTTGGTCGAAGCGACCATACCAATAGCGTCTTTCAGGGTTGGGTATTGGGCGGAAACCGTACTCACCATCGGTAAATATCCAATCGCCATCCTGTTCACCATTGCGGTATACGCCTTTTTCATACACTTGGCCGTTACTGGCGTAACGCTGGACTAATCCATCGGGCTTGCCATGTTTAAAGTGAATAGATTCAAGCAACTGGCCAGAGTTGGTCTTGTTGAGGTATTCACCGTGGAGCTCACCATTATCATCGTGGCTATAGGTGAGGGTGGCGTCGTCCTGAAATTTCTTCCAAGTACCTGCTTGTTTATCTTTGGCATATTGACCTTGCTCTACTAGCTGAGTTTTCCCTGTGGCAGGCTCAATTTTTACCGTTTCATAGGCGCCTTCACGCTTACCCGCCTCATAATATTCGCGGGAGAGGGTGATGACATCGTTGTAGTCAAAGGACTTGAGCTGTAAACCATTCAATTGGTTATTGAGTCGCTCCTGGCGCTCGATTAACAAGCCTTTTTTGAAGGTTTCGGAGAGTGACCAGTTTTTGAGTTTGTCTTCTTCTTGAGTCTCAATCAATTGGCCATCGCGATAGCGCTGCTGTTTACGATAAACCCAGCGATTACCTTGGTATTTGCTGTCTGCGGTTTTTTTAATTTGCCCTTGTTCATCGTATTCGATAGCTTGGAGGACATCACCCTTATCGTTGGTGACTTCCTTTAATTTGAGTTGGCCATTTTCATAGTAAGTCAGTTGCTCACCGACCTTATAATCAGCTTGATATTGGTAGTGGCGCTCGACCTTGCCATCCGGGAAGTATTCAAAATAATCCCCCTGTTTTTTATCTTTAACATAAGCTTGGGTCGAAAGCAGTTTACCAAAGCCCCAATTCGTTTCGTTGCCATGTTTGAGCCCATCCACCATGGGGATTTCGAGGTGTAAGTTGCCATTGTCATAGTATTGGGTGACACAGGTGCCACTTTTACAGACTTTACCTCTAAGTTTGCCTTCGTCATCATAGAGTTCGCTTATGCCGACTTCTTTGCCATTTTGATAGCTCGCTTTGTAACGGATATTGCCGCCTTCCCAGTAACTCGTTTCTAGGCCTTGTTTCACGCCATTTTCATAGTGCGTTTCAACATACAGTTGACCGGTGGCAATGTATTTTTTAAGCAAGCCATGAAGTTGGCCTTGCTCGTTACGAAAGCCTTGCTCGTACGGTTTGCCATCCTCAAAGTAACATTGATACGCACCGCGAAATTGTTCGCTGGTGATTTTTTTACCGATCTTGTTATCGGCGAGGGCGCTGGCGCAGAAAAGCATATCTTTGTTCTTGTAATAGACCTCAGTCTTATAATTGCCATCGATCATTTCAGTCGATAGCTTTAAATAGTACAAAGCCTGTTTTTCATCTTTGACAACCTTCCAATGGGCATCGAGCAGCACGTTTTCTGCATTGGCATAGGTACTGATAAGTACGAGTGCTCCAAGGAGCCGATTTACTGTAAATAGACGCATAACCGCTCCTTTTTATGGCAAAGGTTTAAAGGTGAATTCATAGGGGATATTGACGGGGTCTTTAGAGATAGTCATATAACTCACCTTGGCGGCGGGTCCTGCAATACTCAAATAACGGCCATCGACCAGCACCTCGTTTATCCGCTGCTCAGTATTTTCGGGGAGTCGAATGCTTAACAGATTGCCTTGGGCATCTTCGACCTTAAAGTAATTTTTAAGATCGCTACTTGGCTCATTGCCATATCCGGTTTGCGTCAGCCAAGACTCTAAATCGATTAACCAAGGGCGGTCGGTTACAGCCAGTTCTAAAGGCTGCCAGTGAATATCACCTTGGCAATGGATCTTGCCCTTGATCTGTTTATCGTAGAAAAACTGCCGCACGCGGTCTGGGGTCATCAAACTATAGGCTGCCCCGTTTGGGGCGTTGGGATCAAACTGCCAAGTGACGGGATTTTTACCCTCATTAAAGCCTTGATCTATTTCAGGTTTGCAGGCGCTTGCCAAGGCAGCTGACATGGGAATATACAGATTATGACCATTGTCAGTTACAGGTTTTATCCCTTGGATCGTATTGAACTCATTTTTTGCAGCATCAAGCGCCGGATTGATAAAGCTACCTAGGCCAGCGTTGCCAAACTCGGTGGGAGGATTCGCCAGATTTTTGTTGTAGTCGCTAAATTGTACAAAGCGGATCGTTTTGGTTTGAGTCAACTCCGGCTGGGGTTGTTGCTCAATTAACATCAGGGTTTTAGGAATTTCATCCAGCTTGAGTAACAGTGCGTTGCTGGTGAGGTGATGGCTCTCATCGGCCCCAATCAATTGTTCTAGCAGCTCCTTTTCCGTCGCCGTTAGCCAAGAGGGATAATTACCTTCGCGACGGGCCTCAGCCATCATGCCTTTAAATTGTTGGAAAGGCAGATTAATACTCTGATCCTCACTCTGCTTTGACACGACTTTAAAGAGTTTCGCCTCGGCATCGAGCACTTGGATTGTTAGGCTGGCATCGCCAACCCTGTAAGGTGTTGCCAGCAGTTCATCCCACGACTTTTCGACTATCTTATTCGTCTGTGGGATAAGTGTTAGCTTGGCAGTAATATGGTCTATCTGTTTGAGTTTATTCGCGGTGTTATCCCACCCAGTCGCAATAATATCGGTTGCAGATTCAATCGAGGGATGGTAATTCCTCGCCCAACCTTTACCGTGCTGCCAGAAGTGAATGTCAATCGGTTTGCCGTTAGCATCAAAGGCGGTTAAGTCCTCATAACGCACATCGGCTTCCACATATTGCGGACTCATATTGTGGACAAAGCGCAATTGCAGATCTTCAGGGGTATCAGTGCCCCAAGGGCCAAGATTATCTAAAATACCTTGTTGTTCAGGTAATAAGGATTTTATAAATGCCTCATTATTGGGGCGATATTCCTGCGGTATATCGCTAATGCGGTACAGTTCTTTTTGCCGATCATCCCTATCGCGCTCAGCATCAAAGCTATCATCGGCATGCCAAAGCGTGCTCATGATGTAAGGGCGATCCTTAGGCGCCATTACGGTTCGGTGGGTAAAGGTACGCCCTTGGCGCTCTTCCCGTTGAAAAAACGCCATGCTCTCTAACCAACCGGTTTTGCGGTTAACTTCGAACTTGCCATAGGCCTTATACTTGTCTTTCTCCCCTTGTAATACGGCGATCAACTTATCTTCACTGACCTGCTCAACCGTCCAAGTTAAGCGCGCATCCATGGGGGCTTTGATGCTATAACCTACGCTAGGCTCAAGCGCCACAGGCAAGGTAGGGGCTTGTTTAAACAAGCTATTAAGATTTTGCCAGCGCTCAAATAATTCCTTGATATCTTTTTGATCCATCTTGGCAATGGGAGTCAGTTGGCGGACTTCACCATTGTTAAATTCCACATTAAAGCCGTCTTTAACCAACTGAAAGATTTCATTGGACTTGCCTTTGGGGTCAATATTACTCACCGGGATCGGCATGCCATAATCGCTAATTTGCAGCAGGTTAGGTTGGATAAAAAAGCGGGCGTTATGGGTTAACGGTGTGGTTAAGTTGACCGCCTTACCCCCTGCATCTTGTAATTGGTAATCCAGCAGCAATCGTGCCTGCAGTACTTTGCGAGTTTCGAAACCATCGTTGAGGCTTATGGTGGAAATAATCTGATACTCGCGATCTGCGGGTATATTCGTCGTAACCGATTCTGAGGACGTCGTTGAGTCATCGCAGGCGGTTAACAAGAGTGTGATACTTGCCACTGTCAGTGCGATTGCGGCGTGAACTGCCTTGTATTTCCCTGTGGCCATTTGTACTCCCTTGGCTACGCATGTTATTGAAATGTAAATGTATTAATCTTAGTTTGGCGACATTATACACAAAAACTATCTGAGGCAATAAAACGACGTCATCAAAATGTGCGCTTAAAAGGCGAGCAAGCAAGGTAAAGAGACTGTCCGTACTTATTTGTTTGCGACGAGGTTTAGGTCAGTCGTGCGGCAGTAAAGACGAGCTTAAGCGGATAATTAAGCGGGGCATAAAACAAAACCCAAACCAAGGCGTACTTGATTTGGGTTTGCGCTGGGATCAGCTTTTTCTATTTCGATGCTCGAGATCAGTGATTGATACTCGAGGACAGAAAGCTGTTATCGAAAACAAGCTACAGCGAGAGGATCACGCTGGCGATTGCTGCACTCATGAGGTTAGCGAATACGCCGGCGGCAATGGCGCGAAAACCATTACGGGCGATAAATTCGCGGCGCTCTGGCACCATGCTACCCAGTCCACCGATCAAAATTGCCATGGTTGAAATGTTCGCAAAACCACACAGGGCAAAAGTGACAACTGCCTGAGAATGGGCACTCAGTTGGTCTTCTACTTTCATTAACTGGATAAAGGCAACAAACTCATTGACCACGATTTTTTGGCCGATCAGTGAGCCCGCAGTAATGGCTTCATGCCAAGGAATACCCAGCAGCCACGCCATAGGCGCGAACAGATAACCGAGCAAGAATTCGAAGCTTAACTGGTAACCGAACCATTCACCCACAGCGCCTAACATGCCGTTCAGCAGGGCGATAACACTGACAAAAGCTAGCAGCGTGGCACCGATCCCCACAGAAATCCGCATGCCAGACATAGCGCCATCGGCTAAGGCTTCAACCACATTGGTGGCGCGTGGCAGTTCTACTGAGGTGATTTCATCTGAGTTGTTTTTGTCATTTTCGTTGGGTGGCATGAGGATTTTTGCCATCAACAGACCCGCAGGTGCTGACATAAAGGCTGCGGCAATCAAATAGTTAAGATCGACACCTAAAGCGGCATACCCCACTAAGGTGCCGCCCGCAACTGAGGCTAAACCACAGCTCATAACCGCGAAGAATTGCGAATCGCTCATGTGCTTTAAATAGGGTTTGATCACCAGCGGCGCTTCAATCATGCCGACGAAGATGTTCGCCGTGGCAGATAAAGACTCAGCGCGGCCCGTGCCCAGTAAACGCTGCAGACCACCACCAATAATGTTGATCACCTTAGGCATTAACCCAATATGGTATAAGGCAGAAATCAGCGCCGAGAAGAAGATGATGATACCTAACACATTGATCGCAAATACGAAGCCGACTTTACCCGTGGCGAGATCGCCAAACAGGAAACCAATCCCTTCGTTGCCGTAGGCTATCACGCTCGACACGCCCGCCGTAACAGACTGCAATACGGCCTTACCCGCAGGGACGTAGAGCACTAACAGGGCAAATATAATTTGTAGGCCTAGGGCTAAAATCACAGTGCGGTAGGGAATGTTCTTGCGGTTCACTGACAGTAACCAAGCAAAAAACAAGATGCTAATCATGCCTAATATCGCGGTCATAATGGGTTTATTCTTTTGAGTGATAGAAGAAGTCGCGCATTGTAGGCCGAGTCAGCGTAAGGGCAAGTCGAGGGCGTTACTGGGCTGTTACGATAAAAGTGTCGAAAATAGCAACTATTTAAGTTGCTGTTTATGTTGGATAATAAAAGTTATTTTGGCTACTGTTTCCCAGAGGAAATAATATTTGTGTCTGCGGCAATAATAGAAATCACGCCACAGACGACTTTAGGCTGGTGCAGTAGTCAGTGCTGGTTTGAAATGCAGCTTAAGTGACTGTTGCTTAAGTGACTGTAGCTTAAATGACTATAGCTTAAGTGACGGTCTTACCTAACCAAGGTTTGAGCTTTTTATCCCAGTAGGGCGGGTGGCCGATATGGGACTTTAAATATTCGATAATCACTTTGTACTTAGTCGGTAAATGGCGCCGCCTTGGGTAAACCACGTAAACGGGCATCTGTTGCAGCGGTTTCCAATCGGGTAAGAGTTGAATGAGCTTGCCGCTTTGAAACTCATCACTGAGCAAGTAAGTGGCCACATAACCTATACCTCTTCCTGCAATCACAGCATTGCGCACGGCTTCGGCTAAGTCGACACGGTAATTGCCCGCGACATTGACGGTTTGCTCATGGTCATCCTTAGCAAAACTCCAGCGATCATAATTACGGCTTTTACTTTGATAGATAACACAATTGTGCTGAGCTAACTCCCGTGGATGGTGTGGCACGCCGTGCTTGAGTAAATAATCGGGGGAGGCGACCACCACAAAGTTAGTCTCGGCGAGATGCTGGGCGATATAACCTTCGTTCAGCTGTTCATGGTTAGTGATCCACAGATCGAGGCCTTCCTCTAGCATGTCGGCCTTATGGTCGAACAGGCTCAGCTCAAATCGTAATTCGGGATATTTTTCCTGCAACACTTCCAGCGCGGGGATGATGTGTAAGGTGCCAAAGGATTGGGAAGAACCGAGGCGAATCGTCCCGCTAATGTCGTCGCGGGCATCCAGCATCATGGCATCGGCATTTTGCGTCGCTTCAAACACTTGCTCACAATAACGCGCAAACTGCTGGCCCGCGTCAGTTAACACTAAGGTGCGCGTGGTGCGCTGCACTAACAGTAAGTTCAGCTCGGCTTCCAACGCGCCAATTTGCTTGCTGACATAGGAGGTCGAAGTTTTTAACTTAGCTGCCGCTTGGGTAAAACTGCCACTGGTCACCAGAGTGTGAAATATCACCATCTGGCTAGCTCTATGTTGTATCACGCCAAGCCCTCTAGAATCTAAATCGCTATTTTAAGCTAGCCTAGCCTTAACCGACAGCCGTTTGTGCCAATCGTGTGTTATTTCAAACCAAGCTTACCAAACGACAAACGTTAAAGTCAGTTGCCCTAAGTGCGATTCATCCTTTACTCTTGAGTTAAATATTAACACCCACAAGCTAGGGAAGTGACCTGTGGTTAGCTTGTTCAACGGAGGAATAACGATGACACAGCAAGACAAGCAAGCCTTAGCAGAAACAAGCCAGATGAGTGTTCAGAAAGTACAACCGATACCGCAGGAAGCCTTTGACTGGTATGACGAATATGCCCATGGCATTATCGATCGCCGTGAGTTTATGGGGCGGCTTGCAGGACTTGTGGCGCTAGGGTTTACCCTGACAACGCTCACGGGCGCACTCATGCCGAACTATGCCCTTGCCGAACAAGTGTCGTTTAACGACCCGAGTATTCAAGCCAGCTATGTTAAATTTCCCTCGCCCAATGGTTACGGTGAAGGGCGCGGCTATTTAGTGATACCCAATGAATTATTGCTCGCGGGCAGTGCCGCTGGTGAGCCCAAGACTTTAGATCCCAGTAAAAAAGCCGCCGTGGTATTGGTGGTGCACGAGAACCGTGGCCTAAATCCCTATATCGAAGATGTTGCTCGCCGATTAGCGGCGCAGGGGTATATCGCCTTCGCCCCCGATGCACTTTATTCCCTCGGTGGTTATCCGGGCAATGATGATGCGGGCCGCGCCATGCAAAGCAGTTTAGACAGAGCCAAAATTGAACAAGACTTTATTGCCGCCGCGCAGTTTTTAAAATCCCATCCCCAGAGCAATGGCAAACTCGGTGCCGTAGGTTTTTGTTTTGGCGGCTATATCGTCAATATGCTGGCCGCCACGATTCCCGATGAGCTTAATGCTGGCGTACCTTTCTATGGCACACCCGCAGCTGCAGAGCTGCGTGGCCGCGTGAAAGGGCCGCTAATGTTGCAGTTTGCTGGATTGGATCAGCGGGTGAACGACACTTGGGCCGAGTATGAAACCCAGCTAAAAACCAATAAAGCCGATTATGTCGCTTATCTTTACCCGAATGTGAATCACGGTTTCCATAACGACTCAACAGGACGATACGATAAAGCCACCGCCGAGCTCGCATGGGCGCGCAGCTTAGCCTTCTTCGATACTCGACTGCGTGGCTAACTGGGAGTGAAGCTCCGCTTACTCTGATCCCGCTTATTCTGATTCAGCTTACTTTGATTAAGTCGATGAGTGACCGATTCTCGCGCTCTATATCATTCAAGCAAAAGCCGACGCTAGCGTCGGCTTTTATTTTTAATTTCCCACATATCCATGCGGGTTATTCGTGCTCGAGGATCACTTCTTTCAAGCTTTGGATGGTCTTCACATCGAGATTACCGGGTTGTGTGCTCCAGGTGAGTCTTAGGTAATTGGCTAAGTCTTTAATCTGCTCGTCGCTTAACTCATCAGCATATCCAGGCATGGCATAAAAGCTGGTGGTGAGGTTGTAATGCTGGCTCTTAATACCTTTTAGCATCACGGCGACGATATTGTGTGGACTGGCTTTATCTAAGGTGGCGTTACCAGCCATCGCGGGGGCGACGTTAGGACGACCTTCACCGTTTTGACCATGGCAACCGGCGCAGTAACCTTTGTAAAGCGTATAGCCTGGCAGTTCAGGTTTATGGCCGTTAAAGGTGAGCGCTTGTGGTTTAATATCTTCGTCGGTATCGAGCAGATAACTGCTGACCGCGCGCATATCATCGTCGGTTAAGTGGCTAAAGCTGTGATACACCACGGGATACATGCCACCAAATACAGTGCCTTTACGGGAATAGCCTTCAGTAAACAGCGACTTAAGATCCTCATGGGTCCAGTTCTGCCTGTTAAGTTCGGCGGGACGAATGTCCGATGCTTCTAGCCCTTCGATAATCGCGCCCTCAAAGTGCTTGTCCTGCTCCATGGCAAACAGCGTGTCTCTTGGGGTGTGGCATTCACCGCAATGCCCTAGGGCATTGACTAAGTAATTGCCACGATTCCAATGCTCGCTTTTTTCCTTGCTCGGGGTAAATTCCTTGGCATCGTGGGCGACTAAGTTCCAAGCTTTTAGGCCAAAACGCAGGTTAAACGGAAAGTAAACATCATTGTCGCGATTGGCTTGCTTGATGGGTTTAGTACTCATCAAATAGGCATAAATCGCCTTAGTGTCGTCGTCCGTCAGCAGGCTGTATGACGTGTAGGGCATAGCAGGGTAGAGGTTGCCGTTGACGCCAACACCGTGGTGCATGGCATCAAAAAAGTCCTCGTAACTGTATTTGCCAATCCCAGTTTCTTTATCTGAGGTGATATTGGTCGAGTACACAGCGCCAAAGGGCGTTTCGAACGGCAAACCGCCCGCGAGTTCGCGCCCGCCGACCGCAGTATGGCAGGCCACACAGTCGCCTATCTTCATCAGATACGCGCCGCGTTCGATGTCACTATTTGTTGTATTGCCACCTTCATCGGCAACGCTGCTGGAACAGGCGAGCAAACCTAGCCCTAAACTCAGGAGTAGATTGTGGCTCAACAGATTTTTTATCCTACTAATGTGCGGGAAATGGCGCAGATTGGCTGATGTCATCACAGGGTTAACCCCTTAGTGTTGAGGATCAGATCTTTGACCGCCGCATAGTATTTTACGTAGCCAGTACAGCGGCATACGTGTTCACTCAAGGCATCTTCAACGACTTTTTCAACTTGATCTTTAGCGATAGGTTGTCGCTCTAATCGCTCAAGCAGTGCGGTCGATTCGTTGACAAAGCCCGAGGTACACCAGCCACATTGAAACGAGAAGTGCTCTAAAAAAGCCTCTTGCACTGGGCTCAGGGCGGTGATTTCACCAAGGGAGTTTTGTCTAGCATGACCTTCGACTGTGCGGACGCGTTTACCATTAAAACGCTCGACGCCATTGATGCAGGTACGCACCACTTCGCTCATGCCTTGCTCGTCGTCGACGATCACAGTACAGGCGTGGCATACGCCCGCGCCGCAACCAAACTTAGTACCTGTGAGGTTTAAGTATTCATGTAGAAACTCAATCATCATCACACCATCGGCGACTTCAATCGGGCCTACGGCTTGGTTATTAATGGTCAGTTTAATAGACTGGCTCATGCCATGGCCTCCTTAATTTTTTTCGCTGTCATAGGTAAATCGTAAAAGCGGACATGGGTCGCTTGATACACGGCTTCAATCAGCGCCGCGACCACAGGGATCATCACCACTTCGGCGATACCACGGCTGGGATCGTTATCAGATAACTGTGGCAATATGGTATGACGTTGAGCCCACACGCCCACATGCCGCGCTAACGGCACCTGATAGCGATTGAGGTTCCACGTACCATTGCCAGCGCCTGCTTCAAATGGCGGTAAGCCTTCATGCAGTGCATGGCCAATCCCCATCGCAAGGCCACCTTGAATTTGCCCTTCGACCAGTTCTTTCACGATCACTTTGCCCGCCTCTAACCAAGTATGAGAACTCAGCAGCGTGACTTCGCCATTGCCTTCGTTTACGGCGACTTCAACCAAAGTGGCGCAGGGTGCGTAGTAAGTCACCATGGCATTGTTCAGTTCGGCCTTGGGATAACTCATGGCTTGACGATCGATCAAGTGATAGCCGTTAGACTTCATGCTGGCTTGGCGCGCTTTGATACTCATAGTCGTGTCGGAAGTTGCCGCAAACGTCGCGTTCCCTTCGCCGTATTGCAGCGCCAGCGCATCGAGTGCTAAACGTTCTTTAGTGCCAAGAATGTCGAAATCGGCCTCGGCCCAAGCCCAGCGATTAAAGGCATGGCCCATCACGCCGACCACTAAGCCCATGTCGTGGGCGCGTTTCGCGAGAATATCGATCGACAGCGGCGGAAAGCCCAAGGCGGTTAACTTGCCATCGACCCAGCGACCATCGCGGGCGTTATGCAAATTAGTCGAGCCCATTGGCGTGTTAAAATACAACTCGTTCCAAATCGATACCGCCGCAGGCCACAGGCCGTGACGGTAGATAATATCGGCGGCGATGCGGCTGACATGGCTTTGATAATAGGCCGACATAGATGCCGACGAGGCCATAGCTTTAACCGGTGTCCAGCGTGGATTGGCCGCCATTTCATCTTGGCGTTGCTGCGAAATAATATAAGGATTATCGGTTTGCACTAATTGCATCGCATCCCAAATATCCACTTCGGCGAGTTTTACCTCATCGGCAAAGTTGCCGAGGGCATCGCTGACCACAACGGCTTGGGAGGTTTGCGTGCCTGTGCCCATTTCGATAAAGCCGATTTCTAGGGTGATTTTACCGTCTTTCGCTAGGCGAACCGCCGCACTTGGCGCCGCTGCGCCCGTACCATAATCTTTGGTGGCGATACCAAAACCGACGCCGTAACGCATCCCCGGATGTTTGGCCTCATAGTCCTTTTTATTCACCGCGCGGTTTTGCCACACGGGATCACGTTCGGCCATGTCGAGCATTTCGCGGTAACGCAAAGTGCCGTTAGGGATCGCGCCTTGCGTATTACGCTGGCCGGATTCCATCACGTTGGCGGCGCGCAGTTTAAAGGGATCAACCTTTAACTCGTCGGCTATCTCGTGGATCATGCATTCCATCGCTGTCATCGATTGCAGCGTGCCATAACCGCGCATCGAGCCCGCATCTGGGTTACGCGATGCATAGGCGGTGGCGATAATATCGTTGCGCGGTGTGTAGTAAATGCTTTGCATCGCCGTCGCGCCAACTGAGGTCACAGAAGGGGTAAAGTTGACTCGTCCGCCGCCATCGACTGTCATTTGCGAAGTTAAGGCTTGGATTTTTAAGGTCGATTTATCCACCGCTAAGCGGCTTTTCATGATGAACGGATGACGCTTAAGGCCAGACTGGAATTGTTCGAATCTGTCATTGGCGAGTCGGATTGGTCCCTTGGCATAAACGGCCGCGAGCACGCCGTAATAGGGAAATATCGAATGGTCTTTCGCGCCAAATCCACCGCCGATATAAGGCGAGTGCACCACAAGATGTTTCACCTTGCCTGCCAGTGGGCCAGATAACAGCATGTGCACTGCCATCTCTTGAAAGTCCTGCGGCGACTGCGAGGTAATCACAGTATGAAAGGTTTGGCTAGTTGCGTCATACCAGCCGTTAAAGGCTTCGGGTTCCATCATCATAGGATCGATGATCTGGGTGCGATATTCCCGCTCTAACACTTGCCATTGTTGATTGGCTTGGGCGCTAGCAATCTGCTTATCTATCTCGCCTGCATAATAAAGCCCGCGCTCAGACACTGTCCCTTTGGCATTCGGATTGCCTAACCATTCTGGCTTGCGATCTTTTACGCTGGGGAAAAATAGCCCATCGTGGAGCGGGCTATATAAATCTTCCCTTGCGCCATTTTCACCTTCAACTCGAATAAGGCGCCAACTGGCGTAAGGGTCTTTGGTGTCCGACACAAACGGCGTTTGCTCACCAAAGCGCAGTAAGGTCTGATCAAATTGCAGTAAAGACTTAGCTTGCTTAAAGGCGGGGAAACTGTCGAACAACAATATCGCCACCGCATGACCTAAGTAGTCGGCGGTTTGCCCCTCGGCCAGTAACATGTTGTCACCGTAAAAATCGGGCAGCTTGACCTTATCGCGGGCCAGATCGGCCGCAGTGATCACTTTATAGGGCTTAGCCGACGCGGGCAGATGGTCGAGGGAAAAGCCTTGATAAACATGGGAGGCATCGGCGGCGCGAAGTATAAAAGCGTAACCTTGCTGCTTGGGCCAGCCTTCCATGTCCATAGCGCGGTAATCACGGCCATAGACCTTTTGGCCTGTGACCTTCGCTATGCCGTCATTACGAAACTTAGGTTTGGATTGACCATTAACCTGAGTTTGCCATTGGGCTGCCAGTTCAGGTGAGACAATCGCCGCATTCGCGCGACTCATTTCCCACAACAAAGGGGCCGAATATACGGCAACCCCGCCAATCACACATTGCTTAATAAAGGTCCGGCGTGACGTATTAGATGGTTCCATATCTCAACCTCAGTTGTGCTTCCGTGTCATATCAGCCGCGCTGCTTGGTATCGCCCGATATAGGCTTGTTGTCGATCGACTTTTTATTGATTGTTGCGACATAGCTTTGATAAACACTGAATGTAAATTTACATTAGCCACGTTAGCATGTAGGGCTGAAAATGCAAATTTAGGCGGTTAATTGTCGCAGTTTTAATCAAGCTAAATTCGTGTGTAGCACCTGTGTTATCAGGCTTCTACAGTGATGTTCGCACTGTGATTCAACTCAGTTACGTTATGGCTGAATTTTGTTCAGTGCCCTTTGCTTAGTCCCCCTTAGCTAATGCATTCATTGAACTCATTTTCCCATGTCAAAATTGGCTCGCTTGCCAAAACCAAACCGCCTGTCACGGCGAGACTTTATTGCCACCGCAAGATCAAGCGATAGCGTTATTTGATTGCGATTGGTTTAGTCACATACAGTCATATCAACATTGTTAAATCAGTGCTTGCTTAATTACTTGATTTGTAATGCTAAAGTTATAGACAAGTGTACGCTATGTCGCTATCTTAGGTTTTTAACAAGGATGAGCTTTAATCGCGTACCCGTGATTCGAGTCACTTGCATCAGGACGATGTGTCTTTTCTCTTTCTTAGATACCCAACTCCTCCTGCAAATTCGTGAATATGCTTTGGCACTTATACTTGTTGCCATAGTGCTTATTGGCATTGTGCTCAATGTTCAGCAGTGGACGTTTTGAGTTGGTGCAACCTTGTTTTGATTGATTGATGGCTTGGCTGACGAATGTTGGCGAAGTGCGGTAGCCATGGGGAAGCTTTGTCGGTTCGCAATTTGTCGATTTACAAAATAGTGAACTGGTAATTTTGCGGCCTAGCGGCCGAGGTGAATCAAGGTCGTGGGTCTTCAACCCACACCCGACCAAGAGGGGATCAACAGCAATTCCCTCTTGGATCTCCCTTGCCGCCCCCCAACGGAGTTGAAAGCCCCTTGTGCTCATTGGCAAATTTGCTATCGCTTCCGAAGGATGCGTCCCTGCACCTGCGAAAGCTAGCTCGCCATATATGGACCCATCCGGTTTGCAAGACATTCGATAGCGATTATGAGAAGAGTTCATTGCACCCATATATTCGGCCTGTTATTGAGGTATGCCTCTGGCCCTGATGGATATCTGCTTCTACTGTCCTTATCATCCTTGCGGCTTCATTATGAGCCTATGGCGAGCTAAGGTTTTCAGTAGATCAGTCTGACTGTCTCATCATCAAATCAATTGTCATAGCA
>NZ_JAKKSE010000011.1:0-152109 GCF_025653595.1 Shewanella sp. SM95 | reverse complement strand
GAGTCGTCGCGGGAATTGTTGGGATAACGCACCAATGGAGCGTTTCTTTAGAAGTTTGAAATCTGAGTGGATACCCGTAAGTGGTTATGGGAATTTTACAGAAGCAGATAAAGAGATCACAAATTACATCACTGGATATTACAGTGAGACCAGACCCCATCAATATAATGGTGGGTTAACGCCAAATGAGTCAGAACGTTTATATTGGAATGACTCTAAAATCGTGGCCAATTTTACTTGACCACTACACTCTAAGCTTGCAGGAAAGGGCAAAAATTTGGTATGTAGCTAAACCTCAATCACCACAAATGGCAAGTCGGGTGCGGATTAGGATCCTGCCTTCTTATACGTAAATGTGATCTCCAACGGTTCCTGAACTTATTGCGCGGATAGTGTGGCCGCTGACGGTGACATTACCTTAGGCAGTTACGGCATCCACAGTCATGATCATCTGTGGTGGCAATACTAACGCTTTTTGCAGTTATTTAAGCATGGTACCTTGCTGGCGATTAGTTGAGTTACGCGATTGAGCGGATCACTGTAATGGATTGTTTGATATCAGCGCGTCATTAAGCGTAAGGTGATCGGGTAACATGTCTGCAGCTGAATAGAGACGGTCCAATAACCAGTCGAACCAAAGTAACGCCCACAAACAGCGAACTATCAGATAAAATCGGCAATACACTGCACATTACAGTATCCGACCTGCAACCCACGTTTCCAATACATCAGCCAGTTTAATGAGTTGTTCTTGATGCTTGGATTTGTTTTTCGCTAGGTTTTGGATATTCAATAACTTCCATCTCACCGCAGGTAGTGCCGCGACGCTCGGTTCATCAAACAATGACCAATCAGGCTGACCCTGTTTAAAGGATAATAAAAAGTCTCTGTCTTTTGCAGTAAAGTGATGCTGCAACGCTATCAGCATTTCTGAGCGAGTTAAAATCAGCTCATCGAGTTTAATCGGCTTTGTCGTCATTCCATTGAATTCAGTTTGAAAGCTTTCATCAAGCGGTTTCCAGCGTGGAGACATCACTTCATTAATAGGCCTTGGATGGCTAAGTGTATAAGTGAGAAAGCCGACCAAAATCTCTCGACTGATCCCCTCTTCCGCCAGCAGCATTTTCACATCGAAAAGATCCCTTGGGTGCTGTCTATCCATCGCTGCACATAACTTACCACCGTATAGATCAGGCAGGCTTACAACGGGGATCTCTGCATACCCAAATTCTTCTTCAACTAACTCAACGACTGGCATTAATACCGCTTTGTGTAGCGTACCTCTCGCAACAGGAGAGACTTCAATTTTTATTGTGACTCTATCACTTGTCACGACAACCCTGAGCTCATCATATTTATTGTCTTGAAATACTGCACTAAGGTTCGGTTGTAGATTGATCTGCGCAGTCAAACGACCAAGCGCTTCCTTCACACTTTGTAGCGCTTGTTCCCTTGGCTCCAAAGGAAGATAAGCCAAATCGATATCGACCGATAAGCGTGGGAAGTTGCGCACAAATAGGTTGATAGCCGTACCGCCCTTTAGGGCAAATACCTTCTCTTGGGCGACGAGCGGCAGCATCCGAATAAGCAAGGTCACTTGCTGGTAGTATATCGATGACTTATTCATATTGATTTTCTTCTGTCTTAATAAACGATGCCGGCACTGTTATTTGATACCGCCCATCGTAACGGCCATGAGCCACCACCTGACGCTTTCCCACGCCTAGCGTGATTTGCTGCTCATCTAGCCTTTTGCTCCACTGATGTTGATAGTAGTGGCCTAAAAAGAGAAATACGCGATTAGCTTGTACGGCTTCACTTCGATTCAGTATTGACTGTATTTTACGTGGACTGAGATTCACTAACCCTTGAAACAGCTCCGCGGCATGCTCAAAACTGATATGTTTGCCAATGGCATTGACGACCTCATAGGCTGCAAGCTCCGCACAACTTGCCTTAACTTCCCTATTGTTCACCCCTATAGTAATAAAGTCTTTTTCCAACGTTTGGGTCAGCTTGCTACTGGTATAGAAAAGCCAATTTTGCTCCTCCAATTCGCGGAACCACTTTGGTAACGCCTGCTTACTTTGACAGCCAACCCAAACTTGCTCGCTGCTTAGTTGAAGATAATGACTAAGCCCTTGATGCGTTAAGCTACTGACTCCCGCAAGGTGTACAGGAAGCTTTAGCTGCTCATTCACAGCCTTGAGCGCTTCAACCCAATGAGGCTGTAACTTACCTGTTGACTCAGGACGAACGTAAACCCCCGCACTTATCTTGTACAACCAACCACTCTGCACATATTTTCTCACCAAAGATGAGCTGATCTCATTTTGTGTCAACCACGACTGAAGCACTACCGCACCAGGGCTCGTATGATTAATCAGCCAGTTTATTTTTGATGACATAGTTGCACCATAAGTACCAAAATACAGAGTAAATTAAACCGACTATAGAAGCGAAGTTTATTAATTGCAAATTATTAGTACCTAAAGTGCACTTTTAACGTAAATTATAAACTCGCTGAATGAGAGGGAGGCCGCCGTTGTTCCACGGTTAAATACAATCGGTCACCATCGAGCATAAACAAATGCAATATCGTTTTTTTTGCATGAGCTTAGATCAGTTCTCTAGAGATCTAACAACTCAAAACAGGGAACTAGTGGCAGGTTTTAACGGAAGACATGAATAATCTGCATAATCAAATTCAGATTAACTATTCTATTAATACAACCTCTTTTGCCTACAAACTAATCAACACGCGATATAACTAGTCGGAATGGGAATAACAGGCCATATATGGGTCTTAATCGGTTCTCGTGAGTTTGATTCATTCTAGGGCAAAAACGCCACAGAATAGCCGCAAACTGGGCTCTAGGGCGGGTTTTAGGGACTCGCGTGAATCAGGCTGGTGCAGAGTGATTTACTAGCCCATTTTTGGACATAAACGACTCAGAGCTAGGGCTCTAAAGGTGGATAGTGGGATTAGGAAAAGTATGCTGATCAATTAAAGTTTACACTGACCCCCACATATTTCTCCCCCCCCCCCCGAAAGCTACGCAGACGTCCTGTCTGCGTCACGCTATTTTCTTCAACGCTCTTCAGCAGCTTCGCAGGGGAAGGTGAGCTGCTGCGGTGTCGGTGCCGACAGTTAATCCTGAAAGAGTTATGTATGTCCTATCTTTTGGTAGGTCTAAACCAAATTTGAATATATGCAACTGCCTATAGCAACAACGGCTAGAACTATCGCAATGTAAGCTGGTGCTTGTGGCATCTTGCGTTGAGCTAAGGTTTCCAGCTCGGCTTCAAGTTTAAAAATTCGTTTCTCCCGTAGCTTATCGGCAGAGGTGTTTTCTTGAATATCGCCAATCGATTTCTCAAGTTTAAGCGCTTTTAGCTCTAACCCATGCTCAAGGGTGAATAGTTTTTTACTTTGATTATCAACTTGTTGTGCCAAATTGTTTAAATTATTTTCTTTTGATTCTAGTGAAAGACGAAGTTCCTCTAGCTTAAATGTTTTTTCGCGCATTGCTTGAATAAGCTGAGAAATTTGCTCAGATTGCTCCGCATCGGTTTGACCTTTTGAATCAAGTGCTTCATATAAGGCGCCGATATTCTCCATATTTCGATCAACATTTCTGCGAAGTTCTACTTCACTTTCAACTTGAGCATGTACTTGCTTGTACAGTGTCAGCACTGCTGTCTCAACATGTTTTGCATTCTCATCCAACGAACCATCATTCCGATCGAGCAGCAGTAGTTTATTTTGCTGATCCGCAATCTTTTTATCTAAGGCACCTAAAAAACCTTCTTGAACAACACTTTTATGCTGTGCAAGTTCAATCAAGAATTTAACCACCTCTTGCGTAACCTTTACGTTTGCACCTAGACCTTTAATAATACTTGCAAGCTCTTTGTCCGACTTCCCTGAGATACCGGAAACAAAAGCTTTGAAGTGACCTTTCTGTTCAACACTTTTCGCTCTATCGGTCAACTCTTCAGTAGTTTTAAGCGAGTTTTCAATTTGATCGAGCATCCCTAATAAATCACAGACACTTTTTTCAACAAGTTCACCCGATTTCGCTTCTTGTCGTGCTACTACTACTTCATTCATTGCCCAATTCCTTTAATTGACTTAAAAAATTTCTTTTTTCAATTTTGTTTACTTCCTTAACCGGCTCTTCGAACTTAGCTGTCATGACCTTCATTTGATCCATTACACGAAGCTCAGATTGCAATAATGCGCCAGATGATTCATATAATTCTTCGTTTAAATTGTAGCTTTCAACAAGCAGAAGATAAGAAGCGCGTCGCTCCTCTAAAGCCAATTGGTGCGATAAACCAAATCCCAATATAAATTGAACTAACCCAGGCACAAATTGAGATAATATATGACTGGTTATGCCGAATCCTATTGCTGAGATAATACCTGCAATGACTCCCGTAAAAATTCCTGTATATGGAAAGATTAACCCTTCAATAACAACATCCAGAGCGTCCCATAGAACTAGAGAGCTTGAGATGACAATAGTTTCGATAATTTTATTAAGCATCTCTTCGGTGCTCATCGAATCTTTGCCTTTATAAACGTTGTATGCATTTGCTGCTAAATCAAAAATATTGCGTGCGAGATTATAAACTTGAGCAATCGTTTGGCTAACTAACCCAATAATCGCTTCAAAAATCCCTTTCAACATTTGTTCCAAATTGGTCTTTAAGTTTTTAATATCATTGAATACTGCTTGCAAAAAGCGTTTCATGCGGTCAATTGCTTTAGTTTTACCACCTTTAAAGAGATCGACCAATTCGACTTTTAGATGCTTAATCGCTGACGCGATTAGTCCCTCAATAGCTGATGCTACAGCTTGTTCACTTACTTCTTTAGCTGCCCCTGCAACCAATTCGCCATCCGAATTGAGCCCCTCTTTCATCTTTTTTGCTTCAATATTAGAGCGAGTACCTTGGTTATTCTTTAACTCTTCTTTGCTATTGATCAGCTCGTCTTTATGATTTGCAATTAAATTAGCCTCAATCGCTGCTGCTGTTTCTTTTGTGTCGGTATGAAGTACTTTAACAGTACACCCCTCTTCAAACTGGGCTGCAAGCTTATACTGTTCACCATTTTTAGCTTTTTGCTTATTTTCATTTAGATGCCCAGCACTCCAGCGTTTTTTCACTTTTTCAGCATCACCAACATAAACCGGCGAACCATGTTTATCATAAACAACGTAGACACCGGGACCATCATATGCTGAGTCTAGCCCCCTTGCCACACCACCAGACACTGTAAACTCGCTATCAAATTTAATCGTTGAAAGAGAGCTAACCCCATGGCTGAATGACTTTGTGATAACCTCTTTCCAATCGGAAGTTCTACCAGCTATATCTATAGCACTCGATGTATTCGAGGCACTTAAAATATCAGTTAGTTCTGATTTGAAATCTACAGAATTGGCATCAGGTCGGGAGTTTTTTCTGTTACGAACACCCACAACTAATTTTCGGGTTACATTATCGATGGCTTTATCAACTATTTTATTGGCAAGTGGGGAAAGGCTTTGCACTTCTGTAGACACGATGAAATCTTCCTTTTCTATTGAACATCCAAGATAAAGTATGCGTTATTGTCAGACACAGGGGGCTTCTTTCGAATATAGTTTCTTGAGTTCTCTTTCGAGAGTTGCAAATGCCACAAAAAATAAACCAAGCCACCCATTTTAAATCAACAACATAATACACTTTCCGTTTGTCTACAATTTGTAAAAGTTAAAATCATTTAAAAAAGCACCACCTATAGCCGCAGGGACAGCATCTAAGACAATAAATTGCGCTAATCCCTTCAAAAATGGTGTATTTCAGACAAGGTTTATCGTCCCATTGTGTTTGGGAGATGCTCTGCAAGGCTTTCGAAATGATATAAGCAGTTGTCAGTTAAAGTGAATGTACTGGCAGCTTGCTGCAAAATGCCGTCGTCGTTTTTCTAAGTGTTCGCAGTAATCGCTCAGTTCTTGCAAGGTTCCTACTGGACCGTGAAATAGTTTGCCAAACTCGGTAGTCTGTTTGAGCCAATTGTCATGGGGGATATTTAATCTAAAAGGCTGGACACCCACAACTCTTTTTGGTTTTTATAAATACACTGAACGCTATTGAGGGATCCATTGTTATATTTATCGACAGGTATACTCGGGAATTTACGAGATTAAGTACTTGTATAGAAGTGACCGTTGGCGGCAAGGTCGCTCATTCACATCCATGTGATCGCGACATTCGTACATCCTTTTACATCAGATGCAGCCGTCGAGCCCTCAGGGATGAGTTTATGGCGTGTCACTGGAATGCAAGTACTTAATCTTTTAGCGGATCTGCAAAGAGGTAGCGAGAGATCGGGCGGACATGACTTCTAGAGTGAAAGTAACCTCATCACATTAGCTTTTCTATGGACACAGCTTTATTCGCCTTACTTGCATTTTTAACTTTGAAACAAGCTTTGGGGCAGATTTGAGCCAGCCTAGGGGAACCAGTTTGCACGCCATTGATTAACTCGACTATTCGGGGTTAACCTTACCTTCAGTTACAAGCTCATCGCAACGTAACCTAGCTATAGCTTTACGTTCTCCCCTGTCTTTAATAGCGGTGAACTGGGAATACATGGCATCAACACAACCGTCGTATGTTTTCAAACTATCGTCAATAAATAACGACCATGCGACATATCCTATTATCGCGGTGAGAATAATTTTCTTCACCATAATTCCAACCTGTAATTAGCTGTGTTTGACCAATGTCTACTCTTTGAGAGATGTTCCCTCGACACCAGATATTGAAACACATTAATGGTATGAGGAAAAGTAAGTCAAATGAAGTTCTACTGAACTAAGTGTGCAATCGCCCTTAACATTAAAAGGGGCAAAGGCACGTTAACCCGATTTGGACAGATGCGAGATTACACTGAGTTTTGCCGTGCTTTAGCCTTCTTTTGATTGGCGATGATCCAGTTAAATACATCTTGCTTATTTGCTGGGCTGTAGTAGCTAAGATGGGGAACCGCCGCAACAAATGTATGTACACCATTGATGTCACAGTGGAATCCACGACAATTCCACTGTCCATGCAAAGATGGTTGAGGTGGTACTTCATCCCCTTTCAAAAATAAGGCTTTCAAAAACGCATAGGCAGAAATTTTATCGATGCCATAAGTAAGAATTAAACTTGGCTGAATGATTTTCAAAACTGCCTCATGTACAGGCCAACACAACCCAGCCAATCCAAAACACAAATCAGCAGCACTACGTGATGTTTTGAATATGATGTTGGATGCACACACCGTTCTTGGATCATCAATATCAATCCCTTTCAATAACTCAATAACACGTTTCTGAAGAGGCGCACCACACTTAGGATACTTAGATTGCCCGTTTTCCCAACTCTCATCATAGAAAGAGTTTTCATTTCGTTTCAGCATACGCTGAAGATGACTTCGAATCGTGTATGGTACGCCTGTATCTGGATTCGTTTGCCCACTACCACCTGGGTTTAAACCCAACAAGTAAACATCACCTTTTCTTAACGTTTCATGGGAGCTATAAACTACTTCCCCAATGTCGTCCAAGATGTGTTTGAGTGTGTTCTCAGCGAAGATTGGGAGTTGTTCTTTTTCAACCATGTTAGGCACTTCCTAATTAATATTCACTAGTGTCAAAGACACTTTGTGCCATAACAAAAAGTAGATCAACTAGCATGTGTCACAATGTGTGTTTCTTGTTGCTCTAAAGTCACATTAAGGAATAAACCTGTAAATCCATCTACTGCCAGATATCAACACTTTATCTCGGGCAGACAATGCCACTTGGTTGTGTATTGTGGGGTGAGCAACTCGCGGCGCATGGCCCATTTTTGCTCGATACCTTGGGCAGCAATGAATAAAGTGTCTGTGCCGTAACGTTGATTGATGCAATCAAGAGTCTTCATTAACGCGGGCTTGGCTTTTGAGACATTGAATAAATCTAACTGGCCATGCTGGGTACTGACCAAATCGATCAGGCCTACACCGACTTTATAATAACGTACGCCTGCACGGAAAAGTTGAGATGCTGCTTGTGTCATACCTTGAGTGAGTTCAATGCTGCAATCGGTGGCACAAGCAAAGTGCACTAAGGTTTTAAAGCCTGTAGGGCGTTCATCGTAGGGGGAGTTGCTGGCAAACAACAACATGGTTTTACAGCTAGAACCTTGCTTACGCGCTTTCGCTGCGGCAATCGCCACATGTTTACTTAAGGCTTGCAGTAAATCCTCATACTCGGTAATACGCTCGCCCACACTACGAGTCGAGAATATTTGCTTCTTATCCGCCCTCGCCTCGTCCCACACTTTGCACGCTTGCCCATTGAGTTCACGCACAGTGCGTTCTATTTCAATACTAAATTGCTTTCGCGCTAAACCTGCAGGGATTTTGGCTAAGTCATAGGCGGTTTTTACGTTCATCAATTCAAGTTTTTTGCTTATCCTGCGCCCAATGCCCCAGACGTCATTCACATTCATTGATTGTAAAATTGAAATCCGGTCTTGTTCATTATCGATAACACACACCCCCTGATAGCCAGGTAACTTCTTTGCCGCGTGATTGGCCGCTTTAGCCAGTGTGAGTGTTGAGCCGATACCGACACAAACCGGTAAACGTGTCTCTTTCCAAACCGCTTTTCGAATCAACTGGCCTTGGGTTTGTAAGCACTTAATGGCGGGGTAACAATTTTTAAAGGAGAGAAAGCTTTCATCAATCGAATAGACATGCTGCTCTGGTGCAAATCGGCCAATGATATTCATCATCTTTGCAGATAAATCGGCATAGAGCTCATAGTTACTTGAACAAACAATGACACCTAATTTCGTGCACAGGTCTTTGACTTGAAAGTATGGTGCAAACTTAGGAACGCCCCGTTCTTTCGCTTGCTTGTTTGCCGCTACAATGCAGCCATCATTGTTGCTCAACACAATCATTGGCTTACCACGCCAATCAGGTCTAAAAACCTGCTCGGCGCTGCAATAGAAACTGTTGGCGTCTACCAAGGCAAACATCAGATGTCCGCTAATAATGGACTTTGGCGATGACAACGAATTGAACGAATAACAACACCTTCAATCGTAAAATTATCGTAGTCGTGAATAGGCTGAGGTTGGTGCTGTTCATTCGATGACAGCAGCATGCGATGCGTTTTATCAAGGATTTTACATACAAATTCACCGTTGAAATTGGCAACAATCACATCACCATGACGCGCGGTTTCCTGGCGGTCAACAATCAGTAAATCGCCATAAAAAATGCCTACGCCCTGCATTGAGTCACCTTTTGCGACACCAATAAAAGTCGCGCTGGGATGCACAACTAACAGCTCATCAAGGCTGAGACCCAGCTGACTATATTCAGCTGCAGGGCTTTCGAAGCCAGTAATACCGGCACTGGCATAGATGGAGATAATACGCATAGTCAACACCACTGTTTTTATATACAGTGATTATAGGCGTTGTTAGGTAACTGGCAAGAATTATTGTGATGTTTCGATGTAACACCATTGGTTCTTTTCTTTATCAAACCCCACGTCATAATTCACCGCGGTGGAGGCGTTTTTAGTTGAGTTTTTCTATAGATCTACACTTGGGGAATCCAGAGCAACCCCAAAATTGTTTCCCATTATTCTCACCACGCTTAGTTTCACGCAGAACCATTTCTGAACCACAACGCGAACATAGCTTTACTGGCTCTTTTGATGCGACCAGCTCTTTAATATGCTTTCGATGCTTAAAGTCTGTAACAACACCTCTTTTAAGTTTAGTATTATTTATAATATCAATGAGTTGAATGTACTCTGCATCCGAAAAAACAGGTTGATCGATCTGCTTGATGTAGTTTAAACAGCCTCGTGCATAGGTGACATTTTCAGGCATATCCGTTTTGAACGTACTGTCACCAATGAATACTATTATTGAGTGCATTTTTGATGGGTCTATGTTTAACAATGATTCCAGCGTTTTAACATGCTTGTAATTCTGATGAAGGGGATTCTGAAACTTAGAAGAGTGACGATAGATTTTCTGAGTCCACTGTTTTTGATTTTTTGAACCAAAAATCCAACCTTTCATGTTCTTAGTTTCGATCACGAAAACACCAAACTTAGATACTACAATATGATCGATTTGGGTCGTACCATCTTCAGTTAGCAAGGTAACGTCTTTTACCAACGTATAATCTAACGTTGGCAACTGTGCCAGTAGTTTGTTTACCAGAAATTCACCGAACACACCTTTAAACCACCGACTCTTAAAAAGCGAGATGATGAATAATAAAGGTATTAAATACCAAACTTGAACTAAAGCTTCCGACAGTAATCCGAATATATCCACGGAATTTCCTTATTCAACTAACGCCCGCCACAGGGGAGACTAGATACCTCCTGCGGCCCGATTAGCTGCTTTTATTTATGTGTTAGCTGCATAATACAACCTGCCTTCCTTATAAAGGGCTTATGGTTGATGTATTAACTCAGCCTTTGCCCAAACAAGCGATTCCTCGATTACCCTCAGAAACTCTTTGCCATTAAATCCCAATGGATACAAAGAATAAGGCTCTGAAGATAAATGAACAGGTTTAACTGATGCCATAGACAATGTAATTTCTTTCTCTTGATTACATAAATAATGAGCATTGTCAGCCAATGCAATCAAAAGCTCTTCAACGCTTACTTTCATAAAACCAGCGAAATAGTCATGATCAAACTCGAGTGAAGTATCAGCAATCAAACCTTTAACTTTTGGTGTTTCAACCGTTAAACCTAAAATTTGTCTAAGTTCTTTATTTATGCCAAGATTATCCTCAAACGCTTCAACTTTTTTCCTTACCTGTATACCAGCTTTACGTAATGTACGATCCCGGTAATGAAATATCTCAGAGTGAGTTGTACGGTAGTATGTTGATTTCACTTCAATGATAAAGACAATATTATCTATGACACAAATTAAATCAATCTCACCTGCTTCAATCCCACTTGGAGTACTTGCAGTATAATTTCGTATCACATTGAAGCCACGGCCTTCGAATGCATCACCTAACTGATTTTCTATTCTTGTTGTTTCGTCTTTTAATGAACTGCGCAGATTGGCAAAACGTCGAAGATTATTCACTGCACTCAGCGAACCATACTGTGTAGACATCAACCAAGGAAGTTGAACACAATGACTGCCGATTTTAAAAACTGGTTTTTCGTAAAGTGGTTGTATCTTTTCAAACTTCGATTGGCGTAATTCAATACTGAGCTTTTTCATATCAAGGCACCAAAACTCTAAAATAGCCTCAGCAGCCTTAATGCTCCCTTTAGGTAAGTCTTTGGAAACAGTCCAACCGACAATGTTATTAACTTTCTCTTTCCATAAAGACCAAGTTATAGGAAATCGATTTTGACCTATAGCGATCCCTTTTATTGCAACCATTCCAATGGCTTTTTGCCAATCACCTAGTTGAGCATGTTCATGATAGAACGATTCAATGTTCTCTTTGAAATAAAATACGACCATGAGCTCTAAAGATAGTAAAGCTTGGAATAAATTAACGTTAAACCCGTTATCGAGCTTAACAAACTCCTGAAAACCATATAGTTTCTGTAGTTCCAACTTACTTGCTAAGGCTTTTAAGTAAGCGATTTGATTGTTGTCATGGTGTTCAACAGAACCAATCTGTACACTGGCCATTCCTGCAGTAATAAATTCTTCCATTGCTATATTAAACCAGTAACCTTTAAGAAGTTGCTGTCTGTTCCCATTACGATCCCAATTATTAATTATACCTTCACCAAAACGCTCAAATATTAACCTTCCATTTGTTACTGAAAAATGTAATGAATCGTCAAAACAAAATGGATATACGCTTTGCGACAAAAACTCATCAAGTTCGACTTGTACTTGCATCAATTGACTAAACGTATTCAGTAATGAATCTGCAGCTGTACTGTCTTCATTAGATGGGAATACTAATGGGGCATGATACGCTTTTAATGATTTACCAATTTTATTATCATTCAGATGGAAGTCAGTATCTGGTGAATGTCTTAATTTCCAATGTATTAACTCCGTAAGCGCTCTCAACTTTGAGTTTACACTTATCACACCACCGTCAAATGATATGGTTTGTTCTATTTGATATTTGAAAAAATATACAGAAGAAAATGACAAAAACTCGAATAAAGATATACCTTTAAATGGTTTGCTGTACTTTGCTATCAGCCCTATTCTATCTTCGTGAGCTTGTTGGAATTGATGACATGTCTCAATCAAACCTTCAAGTATATTTGGGTATTGGCTCGATAGCTGGTTAATTTCATGCCACTTAGTATGCTCTTTCTTAAGTACTATCTCAGATCTTCTGATCGCCGTTATGATGGTTTTTGGCGATTTCGCTAATACCATTGAGATAAACTTAGGATTAGCAGCGATGTCCTGTGCAAAATAACGGGCTAAGGCTAGGATAAAATCCTCAGATTCAAACAGATGAGGTGGGAAATCATAAATGAATGTTGAATGCCAAAAGCAGTCTTCTCGATTAACAATCGACAAGCTTTTTTTAGCAGGCTTTCTATAGAGATAAACTTCTAGGACTTGCTGGTATGCAAATTCTTCATTCTGAAAGGCTTTGAATTGCAAAAAAAGCTTTTCAAAATAATTCTGTTTACGGTCTAACATCAAGGCATCCTTTCACAATATTATTAGGTAGAGATATCAAATAATTACCTTATTCATTAGGCTTAATCTGAAAATAGACGACTCAAGTTACTTTTGTAGTTACTCCAGAATTCAGATAATAACTGGGACACTCTAATTGAGTCGTAGAAGAAGCCAACTACTGAAAGTAGTACGCTTTATCTCGCCAAAGTAAAAGAGTATCACTATGAATTATCAGCAGTTGACCGAAGCAAGACGATACCAGATTTCCGAGCTTTTTAGGCTTTTAGAACAGGGCTTTTTGTACTGGTCAACTCAAACTGGACACTTTTAATTGAGAATTTTCAAATCTACAGGCGGCTGTTCACAATTAGCAGAATGAAGTCAGCTCCATGCTGTGCAGTAATATGCCTATCTACAATCAGCAAGTCACCATCATAAATCCCCTCAGTCAGCATCAAATCCCCCCTCGGTAATCTCCACATACGAAGCGCTAGGATGCTGCACAAGTCGCACGTCAAGACTTAAGCTCAGCTGCAAGTGTCTCAAAACCACTGATCCCAGCATGCGCAGAGACTGTAATAAAGGGAAGAATATGCCCCTTAGAATACTGTATATAATCGCAGTAACCATATACAGTACTAACCGGTTAGCAAATTTTGAATGATTTAGTTATCAGTTAACTGATTTTGGGATAAACCTAGAACGAATCGATATGCCTTGGCGGTGCGCTCTGATGTAATCAAACTAAAGGTTGGTTTCTTACTTCACTACTCTCTACTTTAATAGCGACTCACTTAGCAATAGAGGCAAAATATCGGCCCATTCAACAAAGATCAAAGGATCACAAAATCGATCTGTCGAAGTTGGTATATCCGAGCATACCTATTTTTTGAGCTTCTGAGAAAGTAAGGAGAATAATTATTTATAATCAACACCATATATAGCGTTCAAAATTATGAACGCCCCCTAAAAGCCCGTTAATAAAACAACAACCAAGCCCTCTAAAATCCTCATATGTAGTGAAGCACTGCGCGTCACTGCCCCCGCAATCAACCGCGCCGGAAGGACCCGCGATGATAATGGTTCGCATCTACAACGAGTTGAGAGTGATTCTCATCATCATAAAGTGTCGCATTCGGTTTCAATCAAACCGTGAGCATAGACGAGACACAAAATCCGCCCATCAGAAAGTCTAAATTCATTATAATTGCACATGATCATCGCTCCCTTTCTATCCATGCAGGATGACTAATATAGGTAAAGTGGCACTCGGTTAAAATGAGCCTAGGCCTAGACAGCGCTATTCACCTAAAACCGTCTAAAACCTTGGCTTTTACCCTCTTCACCCTATCGCTAACAATTAACACTAAAGCAACAAATACGCGCTATTGCATCCTCCACTAGGGTTGATGCAACGACTCGTCTGTAGCCTTACTGCTGCATGGGCTAGAGCGCTCCCAACTTTTTGAGGCTATCTAGGGATTATCTAGGCCGCATCCAAAAACGGTTGAACCATATTGGTGCAACACGCTGAACAACGCCCATTGAATAGAAACATATCAATAACAATTCAGATTAAGGCAGCATGAGCCTAAAAACGCGTTCAATCACCCAAAAACAGTGTGCAGATCATCCCAGTTCGCCTGCTTTCGATGACTAAAAACGGGGAGCGGATAACACCTTCGCAGGATGAGGCCGCGACCGAAACAGTGAGCCGAATAGAAGGATCCATTTAGGCGCCATCAATTCACCCAGAACTACCAAAAAACTCACCTTTTGCCCTACCCTTTACGCCCTTCAAGTGTTAACACAACAGCAACAAAAGCGAGCCGTTGCATCCTCCTGTAGGGTTGATGCAACGGTATGCCTGTAGCCCAGCTGCCACATGGGTTTGAGTGCTCCCAACTTTTTGAGGGGATCTAGGGATTATCTAGGCCGCATCGAAGAACTGTTGAAGCATAATGGTGTGCTCCCCCCTATCAGAACGAAACATACCATTAACAACTAAGATGAAGAAAACGTGCGCTATTCTCACTCGTCATCGTCGCTCAACACACCTATATCAGCCCTATTTATGCCGGCTTCACCCACAGACATGAGTAAATGCCTGAACGACTAAAACATCTGCAGGTAAACACACGGCTAGATCATAGGACCAAGCGGAACAACACGCTTAGGTACGTGCCATTATCGACCACCGGCATTAGCGTATAACTGCGCATAGCTCATGATGTACATTAGGATTGGGCAAAGCCGACGACTGAGCATGAAGCGTAAGGTGATCGGGTGACGCGTCTGCAGATGAAAAGAGCACAGGTAAAGAGTACGCCGTACCAAGCCAGCGACTAGCCATGAAGCTTAAGGTGATCGAGTGACACGTCTGCAGGTGAAAATAGTGGTCTAAGAATAGGTTAAACCGAACTCACGATTGAACTGGATTAGTCTTAACTTAACCTGTAAATATTCAAATCACGATGCAATTAGACCCGATAGATGGCTTTAACCCACTTCTACCCAAAGTTTGCCGCAGCTCGAAGTTCAGACATTTATTATCTGATAATTTGAGATACATAATGTAATGACTACCAAAAGTAAGGTGTGATCATGAGGGATTTGATAAACCGTTACATTGAATCAAACTTACCTAGTCTGTTTCATGCGCAACACGCTGGCATTTTGCGTGAGCTTCATGCTCACGTGCTTTGATCAAAACTAGTGTCATTTGTCTATTCGCCCCACGGCAACTCCGAGGGGAGGTGTGTTCCTTGGAGTATTGAGTCGTTAGATAGCGATTCATCAGCAAAAATAAGCGTGACAGGATGAGAAAAAAGCTGAAACGATATCAAGTAATTACCCATCAAACTGTATAAAAAATCGCTACCGCAAAAAAGCAAATTCCTATAGCATCATTTATACCCATTTACATGGAGGTGGCAGCGGCCAAGTCCAACAAGCGATTTATGCCCTGCAAACAGTGCAGCGCATAAATACTAAGACGTTATGTTCAATGCCAATCCTCGGAGGTGGTCTAAACTATGGTTAATTTTTTTCTAGTAGTCACAATATTGTTTATTGTTCTTAGTACCTTTCTCAAACTTAGATATGTTGTGCTTATATATGTATTAGGTAACATTATATTAATTATTTTTTTTACAATTTCTGGCCAAGTCGGAGTGTGGTTTATTTTTCTTTTTCAAATTCCAGCTCTTGGGCCATCTTTTCTTGGTATCTGTATTGGAACAGCTATTGGTTATAAGGTTAGACCTATTGTTGACAGTAAACTATCAAGTTTCGGTAATGAATTTTTATATCGTTTAAACGCATCCCTAAGAAAGAATCAAGATCTAGAGTCTATTTTAAATTTAGATGGTACACCTAAAACTAGTAAAAATGTAAAAGGTGAGGATCGGCTTACTGACAAAAAAGATGTTCCAATTAAATAGTAAATATATTAAACAAATCGGGTAGCCGGAGGTGTCTAACCTCCAGCCCACTCCCTGCATACCTCCGCACAGGTCAGTTCATTTAGAACGCCTAACCTGCTTTCTGGTTAGGGTAATGAACGGCGATCCATCCATCTCTTAGTGAATACAATCCTGCTTTCTTTAGATACTCGTTACTCCGCGATTGTTGTATTCCTAGTGTTTTCGAGCTCCGTCATGGGGCTTTACTTGTGATCCCACAAGCAACGGCGGCTTAGAACCTGACCGTTTTTACTATGCGTAGGTTTATGTGATTACAGTGTTATGCTGAAAGTGAGTAGTAGCATTGCCTGACCTTAAGCGGGCGTTAACCTATAGTAGAGTTAAGGCTTTAACTCTAAAATGCCCAAAAATCAGTTAGTGAATCACTCTACACCAGACTGATTCATGCTGACCTTAAAACAGACCCATTTCGCCCCGTTTCTTCCTTTCAACGGGGCTTTTTTTTGCCTTAGCATGAATCAGATCTCTAGAGAACTGATTCATATCCCTGTTATGCCTATTCCAACTGGTGATATCGAGAGTTGATTAGTTTGTAGCCCAAAGAGGCGTTACTAATAAAATAGCTAATCCGAATCTGGCTAATAAGGTTTTGTCCCAGAAGTGTGGTGTTAAATAACGACTCTTTAATCTCTCTAGCACAATCAAGCCGGACTAATCACACACTCCAGCGCGGCCATATCGTAGCCCATGACAACCGCCTCACCTATGACAAAATCCAATACGACATCAACGACACATATACAACTAATATGTTGTATTCATACGCACAAACAACAAATTGATTGTATTTACACAAATTAACATCTCATTAGTTGTAATCAATAGCAAATAACAACTAATATGATGTTTATGAGCAAAAGATAACCGAGCCAACACCATGAAGCACCTCAGTGAATTAGCCACAGAACTCAAGCACTACCGAGAACAACTAGCACTAAGTCAGAAAGACATGCTGCTGAACATTGGTATGTCACAGCAACAATACCAACGAATAGAAAGTGGCAGTGATACTCGCTTATCGACATTACTGAGAGTCTTAGAAGGATTAAATCTTGAAATGATGATCGTCCCTAAACAGCACATAAGTGCAGTAAAAGCACTCATTAACCAAGCAACTTCAGATCCAGAAATTGACCGTCATTTGCCTAACAACTTAACGACAGAGACGGGGACATCTTGGGATAAGGTCTTACATTCAGTTGATGATAAAGAAGATAATCTATGAAACCTGCTGAATCAGTAGAGGCCCTCGCACTTTATTTAAATCATCAACGGATTGCGATACTCACCCATTATTCAGGTGGTAAAAACATTCTGAAATTTGACCCTGAATATATCGCGATGCCAAAAGCACTTCGACCAACATTAACGCTCACCCAGCTGCTAGACCCACATTACATCGATAAAATACAAGTCAGAACACAAAGATTATCACCGGTGCTGTCCAATTTGCTCCCCGAGGGCGCATTGCGGCACTGGATGTCAGCCGCGCTAAAAGTACATGAAAACAACGAATTTCCTATCCTAGCATGGGCAGGGAACAATCTTCCCGGCGGCTTAATAGCATCAGCCATAGCAAAAGAGAATATTCCAGCCTGGGCATTATCACCACGAGAAAGAACAGAAGCCATCGTAATCGACATCACCCACACCAGTAATAAGTTCTCACTTGCCGGTGTTCAAATGAAATTCTCGACGAGCAGAAACGATGGACGATTCAACATAAATGCCAATCAAGAAGGCCAAGATAGTTGGATTATCAAGACGCCTTCAACAGTACACCGCAACGTCCCACAAAATGAATACACCGCAATGAAGTTGGCACAAATAATCGGAGTGAACATCCCTGAAATTGAGCTCATCTCGCTTAATGCATTGGATAATCTACCTAACATCAAACTACCAGATGAACAAACTGCATACGCAATTAAGCGCTTTGACCGCAGTGATACGGGCCGTATTCATGCAGAGGACTTTGCCCAAATATTCGAAGTTTACGCCCATGATAAATACGGCAAATACAACTACGAAGCCATAGCTAAAGCTCTATACATGAGCAGCTACGACGGACTAAAAGACGTGCAGCAAATGGCAAGGCGGTTGCTGGCCAATATCTTGCTCGCCAACGGTGATGCCCACTTAAAAAATTGGAGTGTTATCTACCCTGATACCCAAAATGCGATACTCTCACCCGCTTACGATATTGTGAGCACCTTGCCCTACATAGAAGGCGAAACCGCCATTGCCCTCAACATGAATAAACAAAAGCTATGGTACGCCATCGATATCACCACCTTCCAAGCATGGGCAACGAGAACAGGCCTACCATGGCCCGCGATAAAGGTTCATTTACTGGATGCTATGCAAAAAGCCCGTACTCTTTGGCCAGAAGCACTTGCTGAACTCCCCATGCATGAAGAGCATAAAGCAATATTAAAAGCTCACTGGGCCAAACTACATAACGACTTTAAAATTCTCTGCTAGCTAATGATATCAGGCCCCAATAACAATATTGATTTCGGTTGTAACATCGGGGTATAGGTGTGAATCAGCTCTCCAGATATTTGATTTATCTTAAGGGAAAAAAACGCCCCAGAATCTCGCAAAAGAGGCACGAGGGGCGCGCGGTTGGTGTGAATAAGTTTGGTACAGAGTATTCACTGGCTCATTTTTGGACAGAAATAATTTAAGGTTAACTTCTGTCACTTTTCAGATAAGCGTTGCCAGAATGGGACATTAGTGAATAAAATTATTTTTAATGGCAGTTAAAATTGGGGGATCACCGTAGGACGTTGACCTTGCTAAACCCGAGGTGACCATATATACCCGCAGGGATTAGACCAGAACAGATTGCTACTTATTTTCTAACGACCGTGGCACTTTTTATACTTTTTCCCACTTCCACAAGGACATGGTTCATTTCTGACTGTTTTCCGTTTTTTTTCAGGTTCTATATTATTTGGCTCTCTAGAAGATATAGGGCTTTGGGTTCGCTCACTCATGCGTTTGGCCTCCTCATAAATATGCTCATTAGATTCAGTTTTTTCAGTCGGAACATTAACCCTAACATGTTGTGCCGTTTCATAAACTCTATCTTTCCCAACTTTGATTAACACTCCCATGAGTTCTTTCGCATCAATAGATATGGCTACAGCACTTGCTCTATCGTTTACCTTACCCCACTCAACTTCATATTGTGAGTTTTGCATCCAAACAAAAATTGGAACACCCTCTCCACCAAACGCGAAGTAACGTGCAGGATACTGATCCAAAGTTTTATCTAAATCAGAAAGATATTTTCCAAATTTATTACGAGCTTCCTCACCAAAATCACGAATAAGACTGTCCACAGAAAGCCATCCTGGGTTGCGAGAACTATCTAGTGCTGAAAGTGTCTTTAGAACCACATCAGGAAAATATTGAGTAGGTTTAGGTGCTGTTTCCCATTCTTCACTTTCGAAAAATATATCGACAATGCCACTCAACCCCTCACATATGACTAAGCCAGCACCTTCGCCTTTAGACTGTTCAATAATGTCTTGATCAAACCGATTTTTTGTTAGATATGCCCCTAAGTGATCGAACTCATCGTAAAGAAGCCCTTGCCTTAGGCCTGCAATTGCCTGTCGTACTTCCATATAATGCGCAAATACCCCTGGAGTAGGTAACATGCGTCTGAGTACAAAAAGATCATCAATTGAAATTGATATAAAGCTATGTTGTCCAAGGAGTGGTTTTACTTGAGATAAGTTTTTAGAAAATGCAGAGAAGGGCGAAAATGACTCAACGGTTAATCCAATAGGGAGCATTACGCGGTAATCTGAATGGCAAAGTCTTCCAATCTCCTCATACTTTCCATTTATTAGGTTAAATATTGGGACTTCATCTGCAGATTGTAGATATTCAAAAAAGCGCTCACATTGGTTGTAAGCCTTTAATATCAAGTCTTTTATAGACTGTGAATGACGTTTAAAATCTAGTTCAGGTGAAGCTATTGTTGCAGCAGCACCCGCTTTCGCTTCAACAAGATAAAGTACGTCATCAATTAACACTAGGGTGTCATTTTCTGCCCATTGTTTAGTCTTTGGATCTTTATAATACACTTCGTGATAAACAATAGCCCCAGCTAGTTGCTCAGCAAGTATGTCAGGAAAGGCTGCTTCACTCATGACTTTCTGCCGCTCTTTAAACGTTTCTTTATAGTCAGGCCTCTTTTGCAACAAGTTAAAAAGAAGTGAACGGTAGCCTGCGTCTCGAATAAAGCAGGGGTCTACAGCAAAATAGTCTTCATCAAGTTTGATTAAAGGTTTTTTTCGTGCAGGTAATGTCCTATAAGGTGTGCCTGAGTACTCACCGTCACCGAAGAAGTCAATATCTTCACCACGTTGATAAGCTAGATCAGCTAAAAATTCAGATGGTAGTTTTGTATGCCTACTAACATTGGTTATACCACCTCTTAGCATATCGTCCATTGCTAAGCCTGCATTTTTCTTTAGTTGCGGGTTTGCTTTGACCCATTCTTCCATAACGTCTTCGAGCGGTTTTTCCTGCTTTGCAGCGAAATCTTGAACAGCTTGAAACTGCTTCCTCATTTCTTTAATAGCTTTAGCTTGTCCCATACGAGTTGCATTGGCTAAATGTTGAAACCCTTCCGCAATTTCAATAGCCCCGATACCATAAATATCTTTTAAAACGTCATCGTGTGGTGCAAGCACATATTGATAAAACTCATCTTCTAGAACCTGATAGCGATTACCTCTGAGCATAACCCAAGATGATTTTGCATGAAATTCGATGTCCGCGGTATCAGAACCGAAGTCATCATTTTCAGTATTTACAGAAGAAACTATGGCAAACATCATTGCTTTATTTCGTAACTCTCTGCTAAGAGCAAATAATTCGCCACATTCAGCTTCATCAAATACCACGTCACCAGGATCCACATCTGATGCAAGAATCGCATGTACATATTCCAATAGAAATTGAACGTCATTTCTTTCCTCATTAGAAATATCAGTATCGAGTATTGACGAAGTAGTCTTGTTACTTTTCATCAAAAATTGGGCATAGATGTAGCCTAGAAGATCTTTTGGTGGCATCCCATTTACTAAGCTACGTATTTTAGCTGCGATTTCTCTCATTTCTTTCAATACGTTAGCGGCTACTTGTGTTGGTTCAATCAATTGAAATCCTTTATAGGTAAAGTGGAAATTTAGCATCGGTATGATTCGGCATGAATAGCTAGCGAACCAATGGACTCTGGCTAATTTGTATAATTACACACCCAAAGTCATATTCAGTCATATTCAGTCATAAAAGAAATTGGATCAAATATTGATAGTCAAAAATGTTATGAGTAATGGCTCTAAGTAAAAATAGGGCATTAATGAGCTAGATTCCTAACTCTAATTCGTGAGTTTTGGATTAAAATTACTGTGCATTAACGCCCAAGTTTTCGGGCAGCTGAAGCGAAGCGTAAGACGCTCCACAAAATTTGGTCGTTAAAAGGCTTAGCTCGACTATATAAACGATCGTTTGCAGTGCAAGGTAACCAAAGCAAATACAGCAATAGCAATGGGGAATAAATTACTTTCACTTACGCATAAGTATTAGTCTCACTTATGCAATAAAATTACGCCCGCTTACGACATTTTTTGTGATTTATTTCGAGGCCAAATGCGTTTGGTTATTGCTGCTAAATAACAATTTAAGCCCAAACAGCGCATTGCAGTTGAAAGTATGTATTGTATATTGAGGTTTGATATGAGCGTCATGTCAGTACGCTTATCCGATGAAGTCGAGCAAAAGCCAGTACAGCTACTGCAGTCAAGAGGTAGAACAAAATCTTGAAGATACATATGGAGCACTGAGATAAGAACTCCTGCCGGCAATAATGCGCCATGGGATCAACCAACAAATGATATTTCCTTGCAGCAAATAACCAAAGGCAATCCATCTATTTCGATAGGTCGTGATGCAAATGTGTGTGTATTTTAATAGCGAATTATTGTGCATAGGTATCTGTCAGAACCTTTGATAAAACCCAGTTAACGGGTTAGCAGTCTTGGTGGACAACCGTCTAACCCGCCAGCCCTCGCAAGAGGGCGTTCCTTCTAATTCATCCTATCCAGCAGTGCCATTTCGGCTTTTCTTAGCCAGAAGATGTAAGACTTTTTACTGTCAAATCCCATTAAGGCCCACTGCTCTTTGCAGAGGTAATGGGCGCGAATGGCGCGTTTGCAGTTTATGGATAACTGCTCAACGAGGTGGTCAAAATGCGCGACGTGGGCAGGCACGTTGAGTTCGTGCTTTAAGTTGCCGCCGCCCAAGGCTTCACCTAAACGGTCGCAGGCGCTGCGATTCGAAAACCCCTTTCCCAATTCTTGATACACCCAATAACGGCCCCAGCGATATAACCCTAACCGCAACGCCTTAATGTTCATCCTCTGCTCGGGTTCATCGCTAAAGCCCATTGGCCACCTCATTTATCTTCTCAATCGAAAGCTTAAACACATCAAGGCATATCGATGTCACATCGTCATAGGGCGCTGTAGTACGGCCATTTTCCCAACGTTGGTAAGTGTTGCGGCTAATGCCGTAAATCTCAGCCACTTCGTCTTGGGTCATGCCCCGTAAACGGCGCCCTACTTTCAATACATCCGCGGCGCGATTAGCCATAAATCCTCCTGTACTCAGGCCATAACCCAGTTGTTCTAGTTGTTCTAATTGTCATTGTCATAACCACCCCACTAACATTGGCTCGTCTGGCTCGCTCGGCTCAGTGGTCGATTGGCGCATAATCTCGGGCGCCACATCATCAAACCCCAGCGTGATTAAGTGCGCGTGGTAGGCATCTAACGCCATCAACATGCCCTTATCTAGGGTGCTGTTGACGTAAGTGCGCAGCAATAATGGCAAGGTGTGATTCAATATCCGCTCACCCACCATAGTATCTACGCCCATATCCGCAATAATGGTGCGGCACAGTTTTCTTAATGCGTGGGAGGTAAACGCCTTAAACCGAATCGTCTCACTCCAATACTGCGCGGTGCGAATGCTCACCGGCCCTACCTCGCCTGGGAACAAAAATGCTCGCTTGCCCACATGGGTGTATTGCCACTGGGCATAATGGGTTATTAGTTTCTTGGCAGTGGGCGTCATGGGCAGTCGGTGCTCTTGGCGGTTCTTGGCATTCTCGGCGGGAATAAACCAATAATCGCCTGCAAAGTGGTCCCATCTGGCTAAACGGGTTTCACCTATGCGGGTACCGAACATCAGCATTAACACAAACAACATGGCCACAGGTCTTGCTGCATTCCGTAATGCGCTGAATAACGGGCCCACGTCCGACTCGCTTAACTGCGTGCCCACCAAAGGCGGCATCTTCAAACTCATTTGCACCCGATACCCCGCCAAGCTATTGCTGTCTAACACCCGTAAATCGGCCGCAACCGATAACGCCCGCTTTAACACTTTTACCGCGGCTTTGATGTAATTGGCCGAGTAGCCCTGCGCCAACATGGGTTTGATTAAATAACTGTCCACCGCGATAAAGTTCAGCTCATTGAGTGGTAGCTCACCAAAGCAGCCGCTGAGATGTTTACTCACTAACGATTTGCAGTTACTGCGCCAGCTGTTGCTTAAGGTGCGGTTGCACTCCACATGGGTGACAAACCACGCCAGTAATTGCGCTACCGTGGCAAACTCGTTGCTGATTACCGTTTGGCCCATGCTGCGTTTGGCGAGCAAGCTAGGTAACTCGGTCAAAAAGGTCTTCAAGCACATCACTGGCCATACACCCTGCTTTTGCCACACGGTTTTGCCCGCCTCGTTCATCACTAAATACACTGAGGCTTGGCGTCTATCGGTCGAGGCCCGTAACCGCACCGCCGGAAACTGCGTGTCCCGAAAGTCCCGCGTTATCCCTGCCCGTAACCAACGGCGCAACACCGCATCGTTCAACTTGCCTTGCTCTACGCCTGTTGCTGTCACAATCTGCGCCATCTAGCCCTCCAACCGATATTCAAAGGTGTGATGGGTACCCGAGCGTATGCGTTTTACCCGCTGGTTAATCGGCATATCCCGAAACCGCGCACTTAAGGCTGTCTCGCTGTCGTGAACCCCAAAGCGGTTAAAGCTCTCTTGCTGGATTTCAAACAGGGTCCAAAACCGTTTACCTGTGATGATGCGCATTAAGCGTTCGCGCTGTGTCAGTGGTTTAGTTGCCATCGTTTGCCCCCTTAAGCCCAAGGTTGGTTCGTAAATTGGCAATAATTGATTTTGCCTTGGCCGGCTCAGTCGGCCGCGTCACTGTTTCGGGTAATGCTTTAGGCAACTCAATATCGGTCAACTCGCCGCGGCTAAAGCGCCGACACAACACTTTGTAATTGCGCTCAAACGTCATTAACACGTCCTTCTCGAGCCCAGTCGCAAACATCCAACTGCCTGTTTCACGCACCGCTAGGCGCACCACATCATGGCTCCACGAATGCTTGTCAGGGTGATGGTAATGGCGCGTCGCTTCCTTAAACGCCGCCTCTAACTTGGGCAGCCCCAAATCACAGGCCGTGGGTTGGCACCAAAGCGCAAACTGGCGCGGTGTCGGCCAAAACTGCCTGTCGCCCTGCTCGCGTCTGGCGCGATTCAACCCCGCTTGCACTTGCTCGCGGCTGGCAATCCCCTGCGCCGCCAAGGTTTTAAGCCACTCGGCTTTGTGGGTCGCTTCATCCTCAGGCCGCGGCGCACTCACCGGAAACAACACCCGCAACTTGCTAAACACGCTGTCCACAATCGCCATGTCCATCGCCGTGGGCTCAGGTTGGCTCACACGCCCCTGCCCAACCAGCGGCTGGCGGATTAAGGTCTGCAGTGATTTCATGCTCGCATTTTGATTAGCCGTCATATCAAGGGGTCCTCTGGGTCATACACCGCATAACTCCAATCCACTTGCCCAACAGCAGCGGCCATCGGTCTTGGCAACGGCGTTAGCCAGTGGCGTTCGCGGATAAACTTGGTAATGCCAAGCACAAACTGGCCGTTCGCGCTAAAACCCCAACTCGTATCCAGCGCCGCAGCCTCCTTCAACCAGCTCACCGCCAGCACACAATCGGCGTCGGTCAGCTTTTCAGCCTTCCACGCTTTCCATGCAGCCGAATCCGAGCCGCCTTTGCGATGGGCGGGATACGCTTTGAAAAACGCATTGAAAACCGACTTCGCACTCGTTGCTGGACAAGAGTCTTTTAAAGATTCTTTGATAGGTTCAAAAGAGTGACAGATTCTGGGTGCAGCTCCTGCACCCTCAGAGGGTGAATCTCCTGCACCCATGGGTGCATTTGCTGCACCCTCAAAATTGGCTAGGGGTGAATCTACTGCACCCCCAGTATTTTCTAGGGGTGAATTTGCTGCACCCTCAGAAAAAGGTAGGGTTTGAGCAGGTTTATCACTCAGAACACACGATGAAAAGTCCAAAATATACAGATTGGATGTATTGCGTTTATGCTCACTCTTGCGGGTAATTTTGCGCACCAGCCCGACGTCAACCAGCGCGTTAATGTGGTTAATCGCCGACCGCTCGCTTATCTCACAAGCCTGCGAAATATACTCGTAACTCGGCCAGCATTCGCCTTGGTCATTGGCGTTATCAGCAAGCTTGATCAACACCAACTTGCGCAGTGGATTACCCACCTTGGCCTTCATCGCTTTTACCATCAATTCCATACTCATAAGTCACCCCCAAACGGAGCAACCCACAAACTCGAATTGACGCAAACCCCATGCTTCAGTAACATGATATTGCCTCACTTAGGTATTAAGCCCGCGTTCGTCGCCAAACTTCAGCGGGCTTTCTTATGTCTACAGCAACGGGTCAACTGCAATGCGCCCCGTTGCCCTCCACTCGCTCGCCTTCACTGCCAAGCAAGTAAACCTTGTGCGCCAAGTTACTGCGTAACTGGCTAAAAAAATCACGCCGTTTAATGTGCACGTTGCGGCTTTTCGCGATTGCACTCATATCACCCGCACCTACATCCTCCGCCAATAGCGCAATAGAACGTTCCGCGCGTTGTTCTTCCATCAGCAGATAATTCATAATCCAATCAATGCTCACCGTCGGCAGCAACAACTGCTTTTCACTGCCCAGCAACGCCTTATCCACTATGTCGGTCGCGATAACCGCCCAACGCTCGGGGCGACTATGCTGCAATTCATCGCAGCTCCTTAACACCTCAACCATTCGGCCCACCTGCGTTCGCCTAAACAACTCCGCCGTGGTATGCCCATGAAAACAGGCAATGTCTTTGCCCATGTTCACGCCACTTAACGCTGCCCGTTCAGAGGTTGCCGCGCTAAGATCCTTGGTGTTAGGCTCAGTGCTATTAGGCATTTTCGACTTAGCTTTAAGCGCCATCGCCTTAAGCATTAACTGCCTTGCTTGCATAATGAGTAACGTCACTTGCGCGGTTTCCATTTCGGTAAGCGTGGCCACGGCGGGCCCATCAGCACTGCTAACTTGCCCATGTACCGAACACGCGGCGCCGCCCTCCAAACAACAAATTAAACATTCAGGATCAAACATCGTTTATCCTCCTCACTGCCACTTAGGTATCAAGCCCGCATTCGTCGCCAAACTGTAGCGGGCATCGGGATAACGGCGTTTTTTACGCACCCAGTTATCACTTAACTGATTTGTGAACATGCCATTCACTCCTTCTCTTATTTCAACAACTGCCACTTATGCCCATTGGCACACACGGCGCGTTTCGAGCCTGACTTGGTTTGCTTTAAAGCCAAACCGCACTGGCCACACGGCACATCAGCCACCCGCTTAAGCATCACCGCATTAATCTGTGCAGTGTGATTAGCCCGTTTAGGCCGATAACCTAACGCCCGCGCCACTTTTACATACTCTTTCGCAATCCATTTACCATCGGGTTCTAAGTGCAAACCGTCGCCGATCATGTCACCCAAGCGGATCAACTGTTGGTGCAACTCAGTCTTAGCACTGGCGATAACATTGATGTTCAGGTTCGATTGCGGCATCGCGGTCACTTCTCGGCCGCGAATTGCGCCGCCTTGCCACCGTGACTGGCTAAATACGGATACGCCAGCTCTAACGCCGCCATGCTGGCTTGCGTGGTCGCCGCCGACTCTTTTAACTCACGGTGCGCCGCCACTAACTGCTCGCGCTTGGGCTCACAGCCCAAATGGATCACCGCCACTTGCGCCTCGGCGTTCTCTTTGGTGAGCGACGCCGCCATATCGGCCACATGCAACACATGGCCATCATTCATGCGGTCGGCAATCACCGTCACCCCAGCGCAACCAAACACATCGTTGAGATACTGCACCCGCAAATGCTCAGGCAATGCCGCCACCAGTGCTTGTTCAACATGAAACAAGCGATCAGCCTGCGGATGTTGACCCTCGTACTGACCGAGCCAACGGAACAGCTTTTGCGCATTGATCCGCGCATCGTTATGCACGTCTTGACTGCTGGCAAAGCTAATGCCCTCCGCCGCCAGCACCTCACTCAGCCCGAGGCGCTCAACCGCCGCAACAAAATCTATTGCCAATGCAAAGCGCGTCATCTTGGGTAACTCCAACACCCGATGAATCGTTTTCATCAACAAATTCAAACGGCTATCTTTTTTACGTGAATTGGTTTTCATGCTAATAAGCCTCTCTCTGTTAACGTGTTAGAACGGTTCAGTATTAAGCGGCATGCTCAGGGCTCATTAACGGCAACTCAGTCGCCTTGAGTTCACCACCAGTTAACCGTTCGATTTGATAAGCGCGGAGTTCGGGAACGTCTTCCCCCCACTGGCTAATTGCCGATTTAGTAACACTCAAAGCCTCAGCCAGTTTTAGCTTGTTTCCAAAATGCGAGATCGCATCTTTCGTTTTCATAGACAAACTCCGACAAGTAATTTTAACCGAGGTTAAGAAAACTCAACTCAAATGTCAACAAAAGAAAAGGTAACTTGACTTACGTTAAGTTAAGATAGCTTTACTATGATGAATGAACGCATTAAACAAAGACGCAAAGAGCTAGGTTTTACACAGCCAGCCATTGCCAAAAAAATAGGCTTAACTAAAGCCACAGTATCGCTTTGGGAATCAGGCTCTACCTCTCCCAAAGGCGAGAACCTGCATGCCTTAGCTAAAGCCTTAAGCTGCTCACCCGAATATCTTCTCTTTGGAAATAAAGAAACTAAACCGGAATCCAACGCTGAATGGGCTGGCGGATTTGAGATATGGGACAGTGATACCCCATTAGGGGAAGATGAAGTTGAAATTCCGTTTTACATGGAAGTGGAGCTAGCCGCAGGGGATGGCATTCTTGATAGCCGCGAATTTAAAGGGCCAAAACTGCGCTTCACTAAGAGCACCCTTAAGCGCCAAGGTGTAAATAGTGACTATGCAGCCTGTGTCAAAGTGAATGGCAACAGCATGGAGCCCATATTACCCCACGGCTCAACAGTCGGTGTTGATACGTCAGCCACCGATGTGATCGACGGCAAAATGTACGCAGTAAACCACGATGGCATGCTGCGTATTAAAGTGCTGTATAAATTACCCGGTGGTGGTTTACGCCTTCGCAGCTACAACACGGACGAATATCCAGACGAACGCCTCGATGCCGACCAAGTTAAACAGATCAAAGTGATCGGAAAAGTTTTTTGGTATTCAGTACTTTTGTAAAACAATTTAATACCCCAAATAGCTCTTCTAACGTATTTTGGGGTTTTACCTTAGTTAGGCAATTAGTCAAATTCGGATTAACCATTCTATTAGCAACTAAGGTATGTAACACTTCAATCACTGGCTTAGTGAAGTTTGCGGATTTTTGGCTCCAAAAAATGTGACAACTTTAACAAGTACCAGTGCATTGACTTGTTAAGTTCCCCCACTCGATTGACGAGCTTCATGAGCAAGACCAGATTCCTCTGCTGCATGCTTAAATACCCAATCGGATTCGACATATGACTGATTTATATTTACTCCATTTTCTTTAAGGCAGAATAGCAAAGTACCTATTGCGGCACTTCCCATAAAATAGAGAAAAGATAAACTGTTATATTTTTGTTTATTAAAACTAGCTTCATCAGATGGAACAGTTCCGGGATTGTAAACACCAATATGAAATAAAGCACCATAAAGAGTTCCGTGCAAAGCCTCAGAAGCATCCGCATAAATCATTAACACATGTACCAACAAATTTTTACCAGATTTTTTATCTAAAAAATCAGCTCTTTTATCAATATTTAGCTTTGTCCACCTCGGTATTTCTCGTCCATTTTTACTCGTGAATTTATCGACAGCATTTTTATAGTCTTGAGGTAATTCATAACCATCACTGGAAAACTTCAAACTGATTTTTTCTTTTCCATCAATCACTACTCCCCTAGAAAGGCTCCTTGCTGCTTTGTTCTTTGTGTAATCAACAAATGAGTTATATTCATCATCAGGCGCGTAAAGTAAGTAACTAAAATTAATAACCCTTTCCAATAAAGCCCTTGATATGATGTAACATTGATTGATACGGGAGTGAGTTGCCAAAATATCTAGTGATATTGAATCTTCAATGATCGCGGCTAATAATGGATACAATTTTACAGGTCTATTCGATTGGCAATTTCTTACTGTTTTTTCGCATGAGCCCAAAATATTAATATGCTTATGGAAACATTCTCGCCAAAGGAGCATACCCTGTTCTGTTTCCATATCTTTAAAGTCAGACATCGTACACTCCAAGAGGAATTTAACTTCTTAGTATTTATGCACAGTGCTGTCTGCAGCGCATAAATCACTTGTTGGACTTGGACGCCGCCAAATCACAATTAATTGGTATTTATTATAGTAATTTGCTTTTCTGAGGCTTGCTATATCGTATCGAGCGTTTCCGAATTGATAGTATTGATTTGTAATGGTTGCATTGAGATTTCCTTGTCATCGTAGTACCCATACATCTGTTAAATCTAGCTGGTTCTGGCAGGCTTGAACATTCATCTGAATCGCTTTTAAGCTCAGCACTACGCCGGAATCACTGAAGTCAACGCATAACTAAAATGCCACACGTTGCGAATCGCTCCTCAAAGCTTTGTTAGGCATCTTTTACGGCTAAACATTGGTTCTCTTGCTTGAATTTGACAATTTTCATATAACTTAGCATGTACTCTTTATCGCCAGTATCAATTGCATTCCTAATGTGTTCAATGAAATCCCAGAGAATAGCACGCCACTTAAATGAGCTATAGTTAAATACATTTTGAGTAATCATTGTGGTGGTCAAAATGGAATTATGAATAACAGCAATTTGAGAAGGGAATTCATCTACAGGCTCAATTCCAGTAATGGTATAAAAATCTTGTTGTCCATCATTTGACATAGGATGTACATGCATCGACGCGAGGTCGTAACCAAATTTATATAGAAAATCCAGCCCAATATCCTTTGCGACGCTTTCAGCTTTTGGACGAATCCATTTAGGTTTTACTTTCTGAATATTCTTAACTCTTTCAGCAAAACTATCGTTAAAAAAATATACTTGAGATGTTTGTTCAAATGGAAACCTCTTGTCACTTTTTGCTAAGTTATTAGCCTGAACTTGCTTATAAATAGACCAGTCATCAAATAACTGAAACTCATCATATTTTACAATGTGTTCCAAATGAAAAAAACGATCCATCTGAGTTCGATAAATAGCCCAACAATCTTGATAGTTATTAATTTCCCATAAATAAAAAACCCCTTTCAAACTCATTGATGTTTTTGCCAAAAAATTTCGGAGAATTGTATTCTTTGTATCTAAACTCGGCTCTTTTGCAAACTCAAATAATAGTAAACCGCAAATACTTACCAACGCATCTTTAATGTCGTTATATTCTTCAATCGTTCTATACTGGTCCATAAAATTTCCTGATGCCTAACGTCGCCATAACTGGAGCAGATTTTCTGCGTCCGGCGCCGTAGTCTCGTAGTTAATTGCCTTGTTAGGCAGTTTCAAGACACAACCTTTGTTAAAGTTCTTGATTCAGAGACAATTTTATTTTCTGGCTTACCATGGAATGTGGTATTACCAACCATCATTTTACCATCATTCTGAACGATAAAAACATAAGCTCCGGTATCAAAACCTTTTCCTTGCGCATCTTCAAATATAAGAGTTACTTGATGACCAGAGATAGTTCCGTGGTATTGAAATTTCCTTTGCGACTCTTGACCGCCTCGCGTTCTAGTTCGAATACTGGTTCCCTTAATAAGACAACCGGTTTGCTCTAAATCTATTCTGCCAGATTTAGTTACCTCACCGTTTCTCTCCTCGGTTACATCCCATGAACCAGCTACACGAACACCGCTATATAAGCACTTATCTTTGAAACTCGGCCAAGCACACTTAAGTACTGCATATAGAATAGCTGTGGCTGTCAGGCTTGATAGAACCCCTATCCAAAAGCCTGTTATATCTACTGCTTCCATATTTCCTCGGATTTATCGATGCCTAACGTCTTAGTATTTATGCGCTGTGCTGTTTGCAGGGCATAAATCGCTTGAACATTTTATTAGTGCGCGCGCATTTATCTCATTAGATTAGTTAAAATGACGCGCACAGTTAACTACTTGTATTGCAAAGAACTTATCAGCTTTCATTCGAATATACCATCAGGAAAACGCAAATGTGAGTTTTCCAAACCTATTATCTAACCGACATAAAACCTAAACTATTAAATTTTAATAGTTTTACCTTTACAGCATTGAGATAGCGCGCGCAGAAATTGACTTATTTGAAGAACTACTCACTCGTATGATTACGATTTACAGTCCACGCATTAGCAAGTTTTCGGACATAACAACTCATTCAACCTCCCCAGCAAACATGACATTACCTAGCATCCCCATAAACCCTCTTTAGCTCAATACCTTACTTTACATAAACACTCGTACAAAAAGCCATCAAATCAAAATCAACTAAACTTTAGTCAAGTTTTTTAAACCATTTAACTTGACTCGATAGTCAAGTTATCTTAACTTTGTGCTTGTAGTCATTAAACCCACTACCGAGGACAAGGAAATGATTCTAGCGAAAGTTCATACCACACCTAAGCAACGCGATGAGTTTCGTCTACTGGTTGCCATACGTTTTGCCTGCTTGATGGCGCTGGCTAAGGGCCACACCGACCCGATGGATTGCCCACGGGTGCAAGCCCGTTGCGCCGAACTGGTCAAGCATTTTGCCTATCACCACCCTAGCCCTGCCTTTTACCGCCAGTTCATCCGCCACACGGGCGAACTCGGGCTCAATTTCAGCCTGCGCTTCACTGAGCCCCAACAAGGTTTGTACGGCAAGGTGATGGTGTGGCGTAACGACTCGCAAGCCGTCACTAATGTGCATCCGCTGCACACGATGACGACAGCCACGCCCGTCGGCCGCTAAGCAGTAGAGCCACAGAGCCGCCGCGAACATTCACGATTTAGGCTATCTAGGCAAAGCAACCGAGGGGTGATGGTCCATATCCCGATAACGATAACGACGACAGTTTCACCTTGTTGGAGGCAATTATGTTTTTTGTTTATGGCGTGTCCATGACCTTAGCGAAAAATCAAGCGGCCAAAAAGTGCAGCACCTCTGTGGGCGCGCACCCTAACCGCCGTCAACTGAGCCCTGCGGAGTACCAAGCTAAGTTGGATGATATGGCGCTGCACTTGTTTGAAACCATGAAGCCACAACGCCTGTCGCATTCGTTATCGACGCCCGCGCTGTGCCAGCAATACATCGTTTTAGCCATGACCCAAGAAGCCCACCGCGATGTGCACATTCGCTATCACAAGCTGTCGGACAAGGTGAACCCCAAAACCAAGAAACCCATCATCAATCTGGTGGTATTTAACGGCGAAGCCGCAGCTTAGCCCTGCTTAGTGCGATGACGAGAGAAGGAAAGCAGCATGTTAACTGATGACAAACCGCTACACAGCGATATCAAAATCGGCGTTGGCCATATCGTCGCGTTTAAGGAAGGTTGGATGTTGCCCGGTGGCAAGTTTACCACCGACCGCACTGTCGCCATTCGTGCCGCCAAAGGTTTGCACCGTTTCTTGGTTAGAAGATAAGGAAATCAACATGAGCCAATTTGACTACATCAAACAGCATTACGCTGTTCCAGCCGAAATAGGCCGCTTAGTTAAAGTGAATGGCCGTTCTGGCGTGATCATCAAAGATTGCGGCCATCACCTTGGCGTTAATTTTGACGACGATAAGCCAGGCGTTATTCGTCATTGCCACCCAACTTGGGAAGTTGAATACGGCGAAATTGGCAGTATCCGCAAAACAACTAAGTCACAGCAGCGCTATAAGCGTTATTTAGAGTACGGCGACGGCTTTAAAAACTTTATCGAGTTTTGCTACTGGGACGCAAGTAAAAATCGCTCATGGAACGGAGGTGCAGCATGAATCAACAACTCACCCTAAAGCAAATTGCGGCAAGGGCGTACTACCAAGCGCATAAGGAAAGTATCAAAGCGCAAAAACGCGCTAAATACGCACCTAAAGCGCGAAAGCTAAAAGTGATGAAAGTAGCCAACTCATCTACTACATCGCCATCAATAGTTGCACCTAAAACACAAGCAGTACGATTTCAGCAGGAAAAGGAACCTGTAATTCAGTCCGTGAGGATATCGGCTGAAGATAAAGTTCGCTTGGATAAACGCCGCCGCATCGAGAATATCAAACTAGCTAAAGAGTTGGGCTTAAGCATTGAGGATTTTGAATGATGAACCACTTACTCCCGGGCTTTGAATCACAAGAGCGCGTTGCGTTATTGCTTTCGCTTACCCGCATTAGTTCGCCCGAGGTGATCGCCGCGTTAACGCTGCATTACACCAGCGCCCTACCCGCAGAACGCGCGGCGGCTCGCCACGGGATTGAACTGTCGAACTTTATGCGCGGGCAAAAGAAGTTAGAGCAAATCGCCGCCACGGTCGAGGCCATTAAAGCCATCGACTGGGCCAAGCTGCAATCAAACCCTTTACAATCAACTCCTTTGCAACCAAAGCAGGTGGCCTAAATGACTCAATCAGCGGCGTTTCGCCATCTGTTAAATCATTTCCGCAGCCATAAGTTAAGCCTGTTACTCAAGGCCACAACGGGCGACAGCATCAAAATCGCGCTGGCGCTCGGCGCGCTAGACTGCCTGTACTGGCAAGCATTGGGCAACGGCTTAACCAACCTCGCTAAGGGCATTAGCCGCACCATAGTGTATTCGTACCGATATCACCCAATGCGCCTGCCCTGCCATTCGCCTGTCAGCCAAACACGTACCAGCCAAAACAAGGAGGCGGCATGAATACGTTTAGCACTAAAGCGGGCGTGGTCACGTTATCTAAGCCCTACTTCACCTTGATGTGCGATCAGCAACAAATCGAAGTGAAGTTCACCCCCAACAACTATCACGGCTGGGGCATTTGTAAGTCTTTTAACGCCATCGAGTGCAGCGACTTCGGCCAAGCCGACGCCGAAGTATTCGCACTCAACGCAGAATCAAAACTCAGGATAAAAGGAGAAGCAGCATGAACCCGATACAAGCAGCAACAGTAGAACGTGAAGAAGGTTATTGGACCCATCCAGATTTGCCCGAGTGGGATGAAGGTGTGACCCGCGTGGAGTGTGAAGCATGGGCAGCACGCCAAGGCGGCGAGTTTGTAGCGATTTGGTTTGAACTCGATGCCACTGAACATCAGATCGAGCGCTACTTTGACGAGGGCGACACCGATATCAGCGATTGGAACCCCGTTTGCGACAAGGCCGGCTCATTCTTGCTGAGTATTCACGACACCGAAGATGGCCCCGTCGCGCTGTTCTTCGCCCCGAAAGATAAGGAAGCAGCATGAAGCAGCTTTCACTATCTGAACGGCTAAAGCAGTTCGCTACAGATCAAGACGACTTATCTCGTCGTGGTGAAAAGAATCTTGCGGCTGAGGCAGCGCAAGAAATTGACACACTAACAGCTGAGCACGACCAGCTGGCGATGCAGGTGGATAAGCTAAAAACCTTCATATCTACACAAGCACTGCCAAACCTATTAGTACTAAGAAATGACTATCCACAGTGCCTAGGAATCGAGAGTGCAATAACTGATGCGAACGAGCTTCTAAAAATTTGTGTCCATGAAAAAAGCGTTACAAATGGTGGTAAACAATGAAGAAGATGGCAAAGCCTGCTGGGCTAATAGTTTCATGTCCACACTGTTGCGGTGAAAACACGATTTACGCATCAGATCTATGCGAAAACGAATTTGTCTGTTCATGGGCGCATTGCGAAAAGGAGTTTGCAACGTGTGGCGAGGATGATTTTCATCGTTACATTGAGGATGGTAAGCAATGAGCTGGTCAAATTGTGGTGAAGATAGTAACGGCAGACCCATTGGTTATGCCTTCGAAGCAACCTGTGATCATCCGGGTTGCCACAAACAAATCGACCGTGGTCTTGCTTATGCGTGTGGTGGTATGCATGGCGAAGATGAGATCAGCTGCGAGGGTTATTTCTGTGAAGCGCATAGACCAACCTTTGTCGAACATTGCGGCAGTACCCATCAGATTTGCAGTCAATGCACCAAAGCATTAATCGACTCTGGTGAATGGCAAGAAGATGAGGATGAAGGCTGTTTAACGCAGGTAGGTGCAGCATGACGATGAATGATCGAATGAATCATCTAATTTCAGAAAACTCAGAACTTAAAGCTAAGGTCGCTGAACTTGAGCAGCAAGTTGCCGTTCTCAGCCAGCGCCCTAAATTCGATTTATCGACAACTGAAGGCCGTGAACAAGCCGTTATCGCTAGATTAGAGATACTAGGAGTCTAAAATGTCCTATAAAAAACCTTCCAAACTAATGAGGGCCAGTGAGTGGTCTGAACGTGAGTTTGCATCTAACTCGGCCCCACAAAATCGCACCATTAAAGGTTGGATTTTACGTGGTGTGATCCGCGGGATCATCGTCGATAACAAGGTGTATGTTTACGAAGACCAACACTTTGGTGTCGCGCCCGCAGTTAGCAGCGCGGTGTCAGAATTAATAGCAGCCTCAAGGTAATTAACATGGTACGCCCTAAAAAGTCGCATAATAAAAATCTGCCTCAGCACCTTAAGTTTGATAGCTCCAAGGGCACTTACCGCTTTACGTTGGTAAATGGTGTTCGCAAAACACTGGGTAAAGACAAGGTGCAGGCAATTCAAATTGCGGTTGAGTACAACCGCATTATGCGACCGACTATTGGCTTAAGTGTGGATCAGTTAATTGAAGCCTCAAGCGAGTCGCCTCTGGCTGATGGCCAGTCATTTGCCAGCCATGTGGACCGTCTTTTAGAACTGATATTTAAAGAGGAAATGCCAAGTAAACAACTGGCCAGTACCATGCGCAACGATGCCGAACGGGTTAAAGCCTATTTTGCCGAGGTTAGCAGCCAAGAGATTAGCCTAGAGCATATCAACGGCTATTTAAACCAATATCATCCTGATGCCAGCCCCAATGTGCATAACCGTAAGTTGGGATTTTTAGAGAAACTGATTAACTACGCGATCGACCAGTCCATCATGTTAGATAATCCAGCCTCTCGAAAAATGAAAAAGCGTAAAACCAAAGGCAAAGAACGCCAACGCCTAAGCTTTGAAGTGTATCAACGAATCCATGCCGCGGCGCCACTGTGGTTACAAACGGCAATGGACCTTGCTTTGCAATCGACCCAAGCGCGCCTTGAAGTTTCGCGGATTAAATACAGCATTAAAAAACCTAAGGAAGGCCAATGCGGTTGCCTATGGTTTGATGAACCTGTCGATGGCATTTACGGCACCCTATTTATTCACCGCCAAAAGGTAGAAGAAAAAGAAGCCAGCCATGTGGCCATACCGATTGGTGAAGTATTGAAGGCCATTATTGATAAGAGTCGAGACGGGCTACTTTGCCCTTATGTGGTTCATCGCCGACCAGACAAACAGAATAAACAAAGTGTGGCCACAGACCACCGCTATCAGCTTGATCCTAATTACCTTAGCAGAGCCTTTTCGGCGTTGAGGGATGAGTTAGGTCTGTGTGACCATTTAGAAATGAGCCAGCGCCCAACCTTTCACGAGATCCGCGCGCTATCTGCCAGATTGTTTTCTGATATGGGTGTTGACCCTCAAGGTCGGATGGCTCACACCGATGCCAAGTCCACCAAAATCTATGTGCGGGATCACCTGCAATGGACCGAAGTTCCACACGCTGAGATTAAATTCAGCCATTAATAAAACTAAGGCAAAGCACTAATAGGAAAAAGAATTTTTGAATTCCGTTAGTCCCCCATTAGTCCCCCGTTAGTCCACCCTGATATAAACAAGCAGACACAAAAAAGCCCGCAACTGATTAAGATTGCAGGCTTTATTGTTTATGAATTTGGTCGGTATGAGAGGATTCGAACCTCCGACCCCTGACACCCCATGACAGTGCGCTACCGGGCTGCGCTACATACCGAATTTTTAAGTATATTGCATACCTGTTCTGACTTAGCTAAATACAGTTTAGCGATAATCTTTACGGCTTTGCTCAATTACTTATCACTTAAGATACTGTTTATGGGGTTTATCTTAAGCGAGCCAGAACTGTAGCAATTGCCTCGCAACTGCGCAAGGGCTTCATTACATCTCTTTGATCAACTGCTTAGTTTATGTTCTGAATGACACAATTTTCGTCGATAATGATTGCTCGATACTGATTACGTCCATACTCAAACAGGATTTAGCTGCAGAACAGACATAATGACACCCGTTTACTAAATCATCATTCAATGCGAGTGCATATGGGCGAGTCGGTACTCATCCATGCGCTCGAGTAGATACGGGAAAAAGGGATTCCATTTCTGTCGTAACATTTCAGACGCTGACACGCTATACAAGCCGCGCTCTCCCCGCGAAGCTGAGGCTCCGATTTGGATCCTATGTAAATCAGGCTGGATCACGGCGCCATAAAGCCCATCATCTATGCCAAAAGGTAGCGCAACATGGGATAAAGAATACACGCCTGCAGGCCAATATAAATCTAATATCCGCACGTTTTCACTGACCTGAGTGAGCACTTTACCCTGTGCGTCTATATCCTGTGTATCTAAATTCTGTTCATCTAAACCCAGTTCATCTAAACCAAAGTATCGCGCCTGAACCTGCGTGGTTTCATTACTGATATTTTCCACCACAGTGCCACGATAATGTAACTCAGGATTATTAATGTTCGCCAACAAGCCCGCAAGCGGATCATTGGATACCATCTTGGCATTCACATCGAGTCGGTTCATATCAAACAGCACTAGCTCATGACCTTTTTCTGGCAATGTTTGATACAGATTATTCACCACCGCCGCGGTTGAAACGGTTGCATCCACTACCGACTGAAAGGTGAGTATCGACGGAACTTGCGCCCGTTGCTGCGGCGTTAATCCTGCCAATAAACCTTGGTTACGCAGGGCTAATTGATAAACTACATCGCCCGCATTAACCGCAAAAGAGGTGTATTTAAAGGGATCGTACTCTACTTGAATACTGTTCCATTGCAGTTTATCCAGCTCCAACAATCGTCCTATCCAACTCTGCCAGCGTGCTGCCGCCGCAGATGGCGCTAGCCCTATCGCGGGAGAGATAAAAATCATTCCATCATAATCAGGGGCTTTATCATGGCTTATACGTTCTAACTCATGGTTCAGCGCGACGGCGGCCCCCGTCGAAAAAGCCACCACAAATAATGGTTTATCTTTCAGAGTTTGCCGCATATGCGCTGTGGCTAAATTCACCGCTGCGGCCAGATCTTGCCAATAAAGCTCAGTCAATCCACTTGGAATCGTGCCATGTCCTGGCAGTCTTAAACCGAGCACATGGGCTTTACCTTTAAAGTGTACTGCCACATTGGATAGAGCATAGGGCGAATCCGACATACCGTGGAGCAGTAATACTCCAAATTCGGCATTAGCCACAGGCCATTCATAACTGCGATTCCAGTTTTGTGGCCAATGGGCAGGATCAGACAAGCTATTTTTAACATAGCGATTCACTGGAGATAATTCAGAGGTAGGAATCTTCTGTACAACTTTGCGCTCAACTTCGCCGAATAAGCGGTCTTCTAGCGCTAAGTACTCATTAAAATTAGCGAGTTTAGTATTATAATGGAACTCATTTTCTAGCTCGACCGTATGCCAAAGTGACAGCTCAGGGCGCGCATTAAGAAAATAGATCCCTGTCGCGAGTAACGCCACCACTATGCCAGTACTCGCATACACTGCAGCTAAAAATAGGTGTTTTGTCGAACCTATGATGATGGCCTTCATCGCTGTTCCTACATGGAGATAAAATATGCAACTAGATTATACGGGTAGATAAAAACATCCTTCAAACGTTTTACCGCGATAAAAACCACTAGTGTAAGCAGTACAATTTAATCACTCCAATTTAATCACTTCAATTTAGTCACCCCAATTTACTCATCTCGCAATTTTATTAGCCGCATAGGCCTTAATCGGGTTAGGATCGAAAATAGTCTTATTCCAACGAAACTTATACACTCTCGATGATAATCGGTAATCCACACGCTAGGTTCGCCTACTATCTTCCTACCGCGCCGCTGGTACCTGAGAACTGGCATTACACTCAGCCAGACGCTGTCGCGACTCTTATAGCTCTCAATGGCAATCATTGGCGTAAGATCTTCACTATTATGGCCAAAATAAGTACGGTTGGAGATGACTGGCGCAGCTATCGTGACCAAGTGTTACTCAAGCAAAATGAAATGATCTGCATAGGCGCTATAGAGCTGATGGCAAACGCGAAGATCCATCTTGTCGCGGGGCAAGTAGCTGCAAATGCTTTAGGGCTCACCATGTCCGTGAACGATTCCGGTGCGCAGCATTTAACTGCCCAAAATAAATCCATAACCGTACTTAAGCTGCCATCTTCGCCAGGACAGCATTGTTTACTCACGCCCTATTTGGATTATCGCCAATACCCAAACCAACTGATCGCCCTGACACGCCAACACTTAGCAACGCCAGAGCCCCAACACAGTTAATAATTCCATTATGATTGTGGTAACGGCTGTCACCACAGCATTAGTCACCAAATAACAAAGGCATAAAAAAGCACTCGTGAACAGAGTTCAAACGAGTGCATATTCAAGGACGATTCAGGGTTAGTCGTAAATGGTTGGAATAGGCTGACGTTTATGCTGTGTCGCCTTATAAATACCAATTAACTTGTCTTCAACCGCCTTGCCGACGTCCTTACCCTCAAGGAAATCATCGATTTGCGCATAGGTTAAGCCAAGCGCGACTTCATCTTCGAGTAGCGGTTTATTGTCTTCTAAATCCGCGGTCGGCGCTTTATAGACTAACGATTCTGGCGCGCCAAGATACGCGGCGAGTTGGCGAACTTGGCGCTTGTTAAGACCAAATAAAGGTGCAAGATCGCAAGCGCCATCACCCCACTTGGTATAAAAACCTGTGATATTTTCGGCGCTGTGATCTGTCCCCACCACTAACCCTCCTACGAGTCCAGCGAGTTCGTATTGCGCTATCATCCGCATACGGGCTTTGACGTTACCCTTCACAAAATCGACCTTCGCCACATCGGGCAAAGGCAATCCAGCTTCGACTAACGCGGCAACAGCAGCGCTATGCACACCATCAACACCTTGATGCACATTCACTGTGACCAATTTAGAAGGTTGAATAAACTGACAGGCTAATTGCGCCTCATGCTCATCTTTTTGGATCTGATAGGGTAATCGTACTGCGATAAACTGATAACCACCTTGGCTACTTTCTTGGTTTAAACTGTCCACCGCTAACTGACACAAACGCCCAGCAGTAGAAGAATCCACCCCACCGCTGATCCCTAATACCAATGCCTTGCTACGCGCTTCTTTTAGTTTGGTTTTAATAAACGCGACACGACGTTGCACTTCGAACTCAGGCTCTATGGCCGTGAGTACCTTCATTTCTCTTAAGATTTGCGCTTTCACCGAAAATTCCACCTTAAATTATCGCTGTATTTGGACTACCTGAACCCAACTAACGTTAACATTTATTCGCAACTGCCTGTAGTTAAAATTAATGCTTAGTTAATTGATTATTGATAAACGCTATAAAAATAAGGGCAACAACGGTTTGCCGTTATTGCCCTAGCGTAAATCAGTCAGCTTAATACCAATACAGCTACCAACTTATCTTTCCCAGTAGGATTCTTCTAAGCTGTCTTCGCGCTCAGGTAAACCACGGGATAAACGCGGGCTATGCTGGGCTAAGACTTCGTAGGCGACGCGGTTAGCGTACTTACACACTTGAGAAAACGAGGAATAACATAGGCCATCGCGCTTATGTTTACTTGAGCCTGGCACGTTAGTCTTGTGGAAAGTATTGGCCGCCAGATCGTGCAATAACGCCGATAATGCGCCATCGCCAGCGCCATTAGTGTTACCGATTTTTTCTGGGCCGCCCATGTAAGGTGAAATGTGGGCAAACACTTTGATTGGTGTTTCACAGTCACTTTTAAGCTTTGGACGGGAAAATTCATAACGGTTAAATTCAGGGATAGCACCCGGCAACAGCGTGTGAGTCGTTTCGCGTTTTTCTGAGTCCTCGGTATAACCCGCAGTATAAAGCCCGATTGGACCCGCTGTGGTTAATACCATGTCGCACCATTCTAAAGCTTTTTCACTGGCAAGCAGAGGATCCCGTGAACCCGTTAAGGCTTCACCTTCGTCTTCATTCATCGCCAAAATGGTGACATGTTCTTTGATGAAGTTTTGCCACCATTGTGGATCTTCTTCAATCAAGAAACGCGTGCCTAAGGTTAATACCACGGGAACTTCGGCGGCTTTTGCATATTCGATAGCGCACATGGCCGCATCGGTAATACGGTCGCCATCACTGGCGCGCATCAAATACGCGGTCAACACTAAGGCTGAACTGCCCTGCACCACGTCTTTATCGATAAATTCAGGTGTGAGTTTATCCATAGCGCCTTTGCTGATCGCAAATGTTCGCTCGCCGCACTCAGAAATCAGGGTAAAACAGCGACCGATAGGACCATCTACAGGTTGTAGAAAGTTAAGGTCGACTTTAGAAGAGGTATTACATAAATAGCGGTAGGCGTAACTGCCCACTTCGATATTTTGACTCATTACTCCAAACAGCACTGAACGGTCATCGGCCAGAATAGAATAGTTGTGCACTGTGTTACCAATAGTGCCACCAGCAAATTCATCGCTAATCAAACCATGAATTTTTAACTCAGTGTAGAGTCTGTGGGCCTGTTCATCATTGATCAAGGTAGAATTACCTTTGGGCAAGCCATAACGGCTCAGCAATTCGTCTTCCACTTTCGCTTCGATATCCACTAAGGTTTGATCAATACCGCTGATATAGGTCGCAAACGGCTGAGGCTGTTGAGTCAGCTGTTCAAGCAGCGGATCTCGGGTTTTAACCGGAAAATAATGTTTAGATTTACGCTGACCGGGAAACTTCATAGTGGCTCTCTTTTCCTGGCATCCATGCTAATTGGCGTCTGCCGAGGCGGTCAAGCCAAGCAGCATCCTAAAAATATTGAGTCTAGGCTAGCGAGACAAAAAAACCACCCCCTTAGCCGGAAGGGCGCAGATTCTATCACAAAATCAGTTCGAAGCCAGTGCTCCTATACCCAAGATACCGCTTGTTCTTGGATTAATTGCCGTAATAATTCAATGTGTAACTCATCGTCGTTCAAACAAGGGATAAACCGATAGTCGCTGCCACCCGCATGTAAAAAGGTTTCCTTAGCACCGATGGAGATTTCTTCTAAGGTTTCGAGGCAATCGGTCGCAAACGCAGGGCAAATCACATCGACACTTTTGATCCCTTGCGCAGGTAACTCGGCCAGTAATTTATCGGCGTAGGGCGTTAACCATTCTTCGCGGCCAAAGCGCGATTGGAAGCACACTTGCCATTGCGACTCGCTCAGCTCAAGTTTTTGCGCCAACAGTTTAGCCGTGACAAAACACTGCTCGCGGTATGGATCGCCCTCTTTCACATAACGCAGTGGAATACCATGAAATGACAAGAGCAACTTGTCGGCCTGCCCATGGGTTTTCCAGTGGCGCGTCACACTGTGTGCCAGCGCAGCAATATAAGCGCTATGGTCAAAATAGTCTTTATTAAAGCGAACCTGCGGCATGTCACGCACGGTTTTAAGATAACGGGCAACGGCATCGAACACACTTGCCACCGTCGAGCAGGAATATTGGGGATACAAAGGCAGCACAATAATGCGCTCTGCCCCTTGGTCTTTCAGGCGTTCAAATCCCGCATCGATGGAGGGATTGCCGTAACTCATACCCAGTTCAACCGGGATGGTCTGGTTAAAGGTTGCACTTAAGTCCACCGCCAGTTTTTGTGCTTGGCGCTCACTTATCACCATCAAGGGCGAACCTTCTGGCGTCCACACGCTTTGGTAAAGTTTGGCGACTTTAGCCGGACGGGTGTTGAGGATAATACCGTTCAGCAGCGGTTGCCAAATCCACGGCGATAAATCGACGACACGCGGATCACTTAAAAACTGCCTTAAAAAGCGTTTAACGGCCTTAGGACTAGGTTGATCAGGCGTGCCGAGGTTAACCAATAACACACCAAAAGCAGGGGAAGGATTCAACGTTAGGCTCATGGTTAATGAAGTTCACTTGGAGGCTAACATTGCGATACCCATAAAAAAAGCCTGCATCGGCAGGCTTTTTCTTAATATGAGAACTTGTTCTCGTAAATTAACCTTTATTCGGTTATTTCAACACTCTAGCTAACTGCTCACTCACGGCCGCAACCGATTGAGTACCGTCAAACTTGTTGTATTGAGTTTGGCCAGCGGCAGCCACTTTACCGTAGTATTCAACGAGCGGCTTAGTTTGCTCGTGATAAATCGCGAGGCGTTTACGCACTGTGCTTTCTTCGTCATCTGGACGAATAGCTAAATCTTCGCCCGTCACGTCGTCTTTACCTTCCACTTTAGGTGGATTGAAAACCACATGGTAAACACGGCCAGAACCTGGGTGAACACGGCGACCGCTCATGCGCTTAACGATTTCTTCGTCTGGCACGTCGATTTCAATCACGTGATCAATGCTAATACCGTTTGCCGCCATCGCATCCGCCTGTGGGATAGTACGTGGGAAACCGTCTAACAAGAAACCTTTAACACAGTCTTCCTGTGCGATACGCTCTTTAACCAGACCGATGATCAGATCATCAGAAACCAGTTGACCAGCATCCATCACTTTTTTCGCTTCCAAACCCAGTGGAGTACCCGCTTTTACCGCGGCACGTAACATATCACCAGTGGAAATTTGTGGGATACCATACTGTTCCATAATGAACTGGGCCTGGGTACCTTTACCGGCACCTGGGGCGCCCAATAGGATAATGCGCATCTCAAGAGTCCTCTTTTCGCATTGATATTCTTCTTAGGGCGGCGATCTTCGCACATCTGGCCGCCATTGAGAAGGGTTTTAGCTTCGACTTTAGCCTCAGAAACCGCAAATAAACTGCGGTTACTAAGCGATTTTTTTCATTAATAGAGCAAAGTATAGAGCTTACGGCGGTATTGATTGGCTATGGGATTACCTTGGCCAAGTGCCGTTAATACTTCCATAAATACTTGTTTTACTGTGCCATTTTCAGCACCTAAATCTTTACTGAGCACACCGAATAACAGTTCTAATGCTTCATCATCGCGGTGGGCAGCATGCAATGCCTTACTCAGCTCGAGTAATAACACTAAATCTGTTGGATTTTGCTCAAACTTTTGCTGCAAATCGCGAATTTCAGGGGTATCCGCCGCATCCAAGGCCAGTGCGAGCTTAGCTTTTAAACTCTGGTAATAACCATCTTGGTCGGCAAGCCCTACTTTCTCAAGCATGGCTTGTGCTAACACTAATTCGCCCTGCATCAGATACACATCGGCAAGCACTAGACTCACCTCACCCGCTTGATTTGACCCTGTATGTGCTTCTTTAAGCAACACGGCGGCAGTGGCAAGATCCTCTGCGCTAACTTGACTCAGGGCGAGTAATGCTTTTGCCTGTGCTAACTGTAACTGCCACATAGGCGGTAAATATTTATCCAGCATAGCCGTGACTTGCGCCGCATCTTGCAGGCCAGCAAAACCATCTACAGGCTGACCTTTATCCAATACTAACGTGGTCGGTAGACTTTGAATGCGAAAGTAATTGGCAATTTCTAATTCGGCTTCACAGTCGACTTTAGCGAGCACGAAACGACCCGAATTTTGCGCGGCAATTTGCTCTAAGGTGCGCAGCATAGCCACACTTTGTTCCTGTGGCTGTGCCCAAAATGCTAACACCACGATCTGTTGCATCGAGGCGTCAACCACTTGCTGAATATTGTCTTTAGTCAGGCTGAGGATATTATCCATAGTATTCCCTTAACATTTAAGGCCTCTATCATGGGAGGCCTTATTCTTTTAAAACTAAGCGTTAGAACCAAGTCTTAAAATCGAGTCTTATCGCTAACGAATTGAGTGACAGGCTAGGCGCAAACCACTCTTCCTGCACTAGAAACCATATCGGGGCCGTTCAAAGAAGGGCCCCGATAGTCATTTACTTCATGTTAGCCAGTAACATTTGGTTCATCAGCTTGATAAAGGCCGATGGGTCCGCAAGGCTACCTTTTTCAGATAATTGCGCCTGTTGCAGCAGCAGATTTGACCAATCCGCGAAGGCGGCTTCATCTTGAAGATCATTTAAGCGCGATACTAATGGGTGCGCTGGGTTGATCTCAAATGTCGGCTTCACTTCTGGCACAGGTTGACCCGCAGCTTGCATCAGCTTGATCATCTGAGTCGACATTTCGCCTTCACCCGCCACCACACAGGCTGGGGTGTCAGTTAAGCGTGACGTGACTTTCACATCCGCAACGGTTGAGCCTAATGCCGCTTTAATGCGTTCAACTAAAGCTACCGATTCTTGCTCAAGCTTTTCTTGCGCTTCTTTTTCAGATGCATCTTCCAGCTCGCCAAGTTCTAAATCACCACGGGTCACTGAGTGCAGTTGTTTCTCTTTGTACTCAGTTAAGTGGTTGATTAGCCACTCGTCGATACGCTCTGACATCAGTAAGACTTCAATGCCTTTCTTACGTAACAACTCTAAATGTGGGCTGTTAGCTGCGGCTTCATGGCTGTCGGCAACAATGTAGTAAATCTTAGTTTGACCTTCTTTCATGCGGCTGATGTAGTCATCAAGTGACACAGTCGGCGCAGCACTGCCCGTGTGGGTCGAGGCAAAACGCAATAAGCCAGCAATACGCTCACGGTTGGCGAAATCTTCCGCAGGCCCTTCTTTCAGCACTTGCCCAAATTCAGCCCAGAACTGTTGATATTTTTCCGCATCGTCTTTCGCCAGTTTTTCCAGCATGCCAAGCACACGTTTGGTGATACCAGTACGCATCGCTTTGGTCACGTGGTTATCCTGCAGAATTTCGCGGGATACGTTCAGCGGCAGATCGTTTGAGTCAATTAAGCCCTGCACGAAGCGCAGATAAGATGGCATAAATTGCTCAGCGTCATCCATGATGAACACACGTTGTACAAACAGTTTTAGGCCGTGTTTACGGTCGCGATTCCACATATCCCAAGGCGCTTTTGCAGGAATATACAATAGGTTAGTGTATTCTTGCTTACCTTCTACCCGATTATGACTCCACAGTAGTGCGTCGGTGTAATCGTGGGAAATGTGTTTGTAAAACTCTTGATACTCTTCGTCACTGATATCAGCTTTATTGCGCATCCACAAAGCCGTGGCTTTGTTCATGACTTTCCATTGACCTTCGGTCGCAGGAATTTTTTCGCCATCAGGACCATCACGCTCTGGCGAGCCTTCTTGCCACATTTCGACTGGCACAGAGATATGATCTGAGTATTTAGTGATGATCGAACGCAGGCGCCAATCATCGGCAAATTCTTTTTCTTCGTCACGCAGGTGCAGCGTAATTTCAGTACCACGGCTCGCCTTGGTGATGGTATCAACGGTGAAGTTACCCTCGCCTTCTGATTCCCACAATACGGCTTCATCGGCCTTATGACCGGCAGCGCGAGTGCGAACAGTGACTTTCTTCGCCACGATAAAGGCTGAATAGAAACCGACACCGAACTGACCGATTAACTGTGAATCCTTTGAAGATTCGCCCGATAGATTCTTAAAGAAATCAGCGGTGCCTGATTTTGCGATTGTGCCTAAATGCTCAATCACGCCGTCGCGGGTCATACCCACGCCGTTGTCTTCGATGGTCACAGTGCCTTTTTCTTTATCGGCACTGATACGGACTCGCAGTTCACCGTCGCCTTCATAGAGTGCGTCATTGGTCAACGCCAGATAACGCAGCTTGTCCGCCGCATCCGCAGCGTTGGAGACCAGTTCACGCAAGAAAATTTCTTTGTTGGAATACAAAGAATGGATCATCAAATGCAACAGCTGTTTGACTTCTGTTTGAAAACCATGAGTTTCTTGTTGTGACATGAAATTTTCCTTTATTTGTTACGCAATTTGGTAAAAGTAACGCTTAGTGTTTACTAAATGGGGCTCCAAATTTGCTTTTCAAGGGCAAGGGCTAAAACGAGGTTCGAATGGCGAAAAATAAGGCGCTTGATGAATACCAAGCGCCTATATGTATGCTTTCAACATCAACCTGCACGAGGCGTTAGTCTTGGGCTAATTCTTTTTCTAACTGTTGGGCGATGGCTTCCGGCGATCCGCTGTTGCGGGCAAAGAGTCCATAAGCGGCGGGGATCACGAAGATAGTGAATAAGGTTGCCAGTAAAATCCCCGACAACACCACTACACCAATCACAAAACGAGTTTCAGCACCCGCGCCTACCGCCAATACCAATGGCACGGCGCCAGCAGCAGTAGTGATCCCTGTCATTAAGATAGGTCGTAACCGCTGCGCTGACGCTTGGATAATGGCCTTATCAAAATCAACGCCTTTATCCCGCAATTGGTTAGCAAACTCGACAATCAAGATGCCATTTTTCGCGGCTAACCCGACCAGCATAATAATGCCTATCTGACTGTAAATATTAAGACTCTGCCCCGTAAGCCACAAACCAATTAATGCACCGACGGTAGCCAGCGGCACAGTAAGCATGATCACCACAGGGTGGATATAACTCTCAAACTGCGCCGCGAGCACGAGGAATACAATCCCCAGTGCGAGGATGAATACGAAGTACATAGAGCTACCCGACTCTTGATAATCGAGGGATTGGCCCTTGTAGCTAATCACCGCTTCCGCTGGTAAATAGGTACGCGCCAATTGATTCATATAATCAAGGGCTTCACCTAGACTATAGCCATCTTCTAAACTGGCTTCTATGGTGATCGCGCGCATACGGTTGTAACGGTTCAGCGAACTGGCGTCGGCAAACTCCTCCACAGTCACTAAGTTAGACAGCGGAATAAGCTCCTGACTGCGCTCGGAACGAACATAGATATTTTGCAGATCCGCCGCAGTATTTTGATTATCGCGCTCGCCTTCAACGATCACATCGTATTCTTCACCGTCACGCATAAACGTCGTCACTAAGCGTGAGCCCAGCATGGATTCCAACGTACGGCCAATGTTTGAAATCGACACTCCAAGGCTCGCCGCTCTGTCTCTGTCGATGACGACACGAAGTTGAGGCTTAGTCTCTTTATAATCGTGATCTAATCCCAATAATTTGGGATTCTGTGCCGCCTTTTGCATCATGATATCGCGCCAGCGGGCAAGCTCTTCGTAGCTAGGTCCACCAATCACAAATTGCACAGGTTTACCTACACCGCGACCAAAGGCTTGGCGCATTACAGGGAACGCTTGCACTCCGGCGAGATTGGCAAGACGTTTATTAATGTCGACGATAACTTCCTTTACTGGACGACGTTTGCCCCAGTCTTCCAGAACTATGATTGCCATTCCGTTAGAGAAATCCGCCGCGCGGCCAAAGCCACGGGGGGCACGAATGAGCAGACGTTTGATATCACCCGTTTCGACCAATGGCATCAAGCGGTTTTCCACTTCATTCATATAGGATTCTATGTATTCGTAACTCGCGCCCTGTGGCCCGTTGACCATCAAGAATAACGAACCACGGTCTTCCTGTGGCGCAAATTCTTGCGGTACTTTTTGGACTAAATAGACACTAGAGCCTAATGCGACTAACACCAGAATCGACACCAATATCGGGTGAGCCATGGCGGATTTTAAGGACAATTGATACCGATTTGACACTTTTGTCATTATGCCGTCGACCTTACGTACCAACCAAGAATCCTGCGAGCTCGGCTTAAGCAACTTAGAGCACATCATAGGCGTGAGTGTGAGCGCCACTAGGCTAGAGAACAGCACCGCCGCACTCATGGTCACAGCAAACTCTTTAAATAATTTACCTAAGTCACCCTCAAGGAAAGTGATTGGCATAAATACCGCGACCAATACGAGTGTGGTCGCGATAACAGCAAAAGCCACTTCACGCGCACCGAGGAAAGCAGCTTTGAGTGGGGAATCTCCTTCTTCGATACGTCTATGGATGTTTTCCAGCATCACAATCGCATCATCCACCACCATACCGATGGCGAGGATCATCGCCAATAAGGTCAAGAGGTTAATGGTATAACCTAGCGCATACAGCACAATAAAGGTGCCGAGCAAAGATACTGGCACAGTGATCGCGGGGATTAACATAGCGCGCACACTGCCAAGGAACAAATAAATCACGATAATCACTAAAATCATCGCTGTGAACAGGGTTTGATACACTTCTTTAATCGAGGCTTCGATAAACACTGAGCTATCGTAGCTGCGTTTAATCGACATCCCCGCTGGCAAGGTCGGGTTGATTTTGTCAACCAGCGCATTCACTGCGCGCGCCACTTCTAACGTATTGGCGGTTGACTGTTTAGACACGCCTAAACCTATCATTGCCTCTTTGTTGCCACGGAACATAATCCGCTCTTCATCAGAGCCAATTTCCACCCGCGCGACATCGCTCAGTTTGACTAAATAACCGTCTTCCCCTTGGGTGATCACTAAGTTTGCGAAATCTTCGGCGGTGCGATAACCCCGCTCTAGTCGCACTGTAAAGTGCCGATCCTTCGACTCTATCGAACCTGCAGGTAACTCGACGTTCTCAGCTCTGAGCGCGGCCTCAACATCGGCAACCGTTAAACTGCGAGAGGCCAAGGCTTGTCTGTCAAGCCAAACGCGCATGGCGTAAACCTTACCACCACCAATACGCATCCGCGCCACACCATCGACCACCGAAAAGCGGTCCGACAAATAACGGTTGGTGTAATCGGTCAATTCTAGGGTCGTCATTTGATCCGACACGAGATTGAGCCACATGATCACTTCATCACTGCCATTGGCCTTTTGTACTTCTGGGGGATCAGCTTCATCGGGTAAATTGTCGAGTAAACCTGAGATCCTGTCGCGCACATCGTTAGCTGCATCTTCAATATTACGGCTAATATCAAACTCTAAGGTAACCGATGAGCGGCCATCACTGCTCGATGAACTCACGTGACGAATACCTTCGACGCCACTGATCCTGTCTTCAATCAATTGGGTAATGCGGCTTTCCACCACAGCAGCACTGGCACCGCGGTAATTCGTGTCGATAGATACCACTGGTGGATCTATATTCGGGTATTCGCGTAGGGGTAATTTATCAAAGGAGACAAGCCCGAAAGCAACCAGCAGCAAGCTGATCACTGAGGCAAATACGGGACGTTTGACCGAGAGATCAGTAAGGATCATACACTTGGCTCCGCGTTCGTATCGGCAAGATAACTAAACTTTTCCGCGAACTCAGTTTGCACTTTATCCCCAGGATGAACTTTCAGTAAGCCGCGGATCACCACGTTTTCGCCCAAGGCTAAACCGTCTAAGATCTCCACCCAGCCTCGAGTGCGAATACCAATAGTGACTTGTTTACGTTCAATCACCTTGTCAGCATTGACGCTGTAAACATAATGGCTGTTTTGGATCGGGATAATGGCAGATTCAGGCAACATCAAGGCCTCGCGGCTACGCTTGATGAGTTTGACCTTCATCAACATGCCCGGTAATAAACGCAGCTCAGGATTGGGGATTTCGGCGCGAACGATCACTGTGCGTGTGGTTGGATTCACGCGGCTATCAATCGATGTCACCACACCTTTGAAAGTCACATCAGGGAAAGCGACCGCTTTGGCTTCCACCTTTTTACCTGGCTCTAAATCTTGAATAAAGCGCTCTGGCACTGAAAAATCGAGCTTAATGGTAGAAATATCATCCAATGTCGTAATTACAGTGCCGGGCGACACTAAGCTGCCTACACTGATTTGACGTAAGCCCAAACGGCCATTAAAAGGCGCCAAAATACTGCGATCATTGAGTGATGATTGCGCCTGTTCGAGCTCGGCACGGGTGGTATCAATAAGGGTTTGTAATCTGTCGCGTTCTAACTCGGCCACAGTGCGGCTAGTCACCAACGAACTGATACGAGCTAATTCACGTTGATTATCACTGACTTTGACTTGCGCGGCTTTAACCTTAGCGATCTGCTCAGCATTTTGCAGTTGGACTAATAACTCGCCCTTTTTAACAATATCGCCGTCGTCAAATTTAAGCGCTATCACCATGTCGGTGACTTTAGGCGTTATCGTTACAGATTCTGCGGCTTTATTGCTACCAATAGCTTCAACTTCATCGCGAATGGGCGCCATAGCGGCAGTGGCAATCACCACATTAGGTATGAGTTTAATCTGGGCTGCAGCAATCTCTTGCGGTTGCATGGCTTGGTATCCAAACCATGCCGCGGCCAATATGGCGATTATTAGAATAATTTTTTTCATCGGGCTTCCAAGGAATGACTCGCATTAATGACGGCTAGTTTACTCACTCACATCATCGCATCAATACGTTTTACTTTTTCTTACAAATTACGCTGATAGCGCAAAATATGTATGATTAAGTGTCTTTGGCGATATCAATGGTTGAGTTGCCAGAATGTAGTACGATAACAAGGTTGTTAAGTGATTAATTTTACTTATTGCCACTAAATCAACATTTATCACTAAAACCATTTGAAAAAGATTGGTATATAGATAATTTAATTCTGCAACACAGATCGCCTAGATAATCGACAATCCCCTGCTTAAGACTCAAATTGCGGCCAATAAAAAAGGGCGATAATTCGCCCTTTTCTAGTCAACTGCTGAAATTAACGTATTTGACGTTCTTCTTTCATCAGGTTTGACAGTGACTGGTACACATTGCTAACTACTTCATCGCTTAATGGCTGATCTTCGTTATCGCGAAGGAAGATTTTCGTTTCTTCTGGAGTATCACCATCTTCAAGCAGTAAACGGTAGCTACCTTCTTTCAGTGCTAACTTATCTTCGCCCCACAATGAACTCCAGAAACCAGAGTTATCGTCAAACTTGATAAAGTACAATCCTTTAGCACTATCCATATCGGCAATTTCAAAGCCCATTTCTGGTAGCACTATGCGTAGACGATCCCACACTTGCTTGTAAGAGGCTTTAGCAGACCAGTAAGCTTTACCTTCTTCAGGCGTTACGAGATCAACATTAATACCTAAGGTTTGCTTCAAACGATTCGATTGGATCGCTTGGTCGCGCTTAACGCTGATATACGCAATGGCGCTGTTCAGCATATCAATAGTGTATCTTTGCTTATCTTCACCGCTTAATAAAACTTGTTGCGCTTTATCGTCGTAGAACTCTTCGTGTTCAACTAAGTGAATAACGATATTGGCAGTGCGACCATGTGGACGCGTTTCCACGTCAAAACGATAGCGTTGGCGCAATAGATAAACTTTATCCGCACCCCACATGCTCGATTCAATCACTTCACGGCTTTCAATCCAATCGGTTTCTACGTTGCCTTTGTCAAAATCACGGCTACGAACAGCAATACCTTTTTGAGCAAAGAAACCATCTAAGTTTGTGAAGATTTCTTGTTTCAAATCCACAGCATTGTCGATGGATTCAACCACGATTTTAATGTTGTCACTGCCCTCTTCCACATGAGTACCTTCCGCCATTGGCAGTACTTGCAGTGGCGGACGGATATCTAAGTTTTTGCCATACAGCGAAGCATTCACTTTAGAACCCAGTGCTGGTACATCGAATTCTTTATTGTAGGGTGGCGTTTTTAATCCCGCGGGGATCTTAAGCAAAGGCGCTTGCTCGGCCTGAACATAGTCGTCGTTACCGTTCGCTTGGCGGCGATCAAGTGGCGAACTACAGGCTGCAACTGCAGCAACTAAGATCAGTGGAGTGACTTTCTTTAACATTAATTATTTAACCTCTATCTGGGCACGAGTCATTGCTTCTATCAACAGACCATGACATTGCTCAGAAAGTTCAGTCAAAGGTAAACGAATATGGCCACATTTAATCAAACCCATACGATGGGCAGCCCATTTTACTGGGATAGGGTTGGCTTCACAAAACAGTGTGCTATACAAACCGCGCAGCGGGGTATCTATGCTCTGAGCAAGCTCGGCATTGCCAGCGAGCGCCGCATCACACATAGCTTTAAAAGCCTTTGGTACTATGTTGTTAGCCACAGAAATTACGCCATTTCCACCTAAGAGTAAAAACTCTCTGGCAGTGGCATCATCACCGCTATACAAGAGGAAATCATCGCCGCACAGTTCGCGCAGACGTTTTACACGGGATATGTCACCGGTCGCCTCTTTTACACCAATAATGTTGCTTACGCTAACAAGCTCGGCAACAGTTTCTGGCAGCATATCAACGGCAGTACGACCTGGAACATTATAAAGAATTTGTGGAATATCTGTGCTAGCGGCCACGGCTTTATAATGCGCAATCAATCCCTTAGGCGTTGGCTTATTATAATATGGCGTTACACCAAGCATAGCGGCAACACCCACCTTAGATAAGGACTTGGTGAGCTCAACGGCTTCAGATGTGGCATTGGCGCCATTGCCACCAATGACAGGAACACGTCCCGCAGCAAATTTAACGGTTTGTGAAACGACCGCTACATGCTCAGGCATAGGCAGAGTCGCTGACTCGCCAGTAGTACCAACGGCAACAATGGCATCTGTGCCTTGGTCAATATGGAATTCGACTAACCTTTCAAGACTTGCAAAATCTACTGAGCCATCACTGTTCATTGGCGTGATTAAGGCTACGATGCTTCCGTTTATCATCTGACTTTCCCCAAGATTTCAGGATTCGCTATGGTACTGATGCCAACCACTAATGACAAGCATTAACGGGGCTCTCAAATTGAATTAGTTATGGTAGCATTACATCCCGCACAAAAACTCAGCTTTAACCCTGAGTTTTCGCTCTATGATATCGAAAAAGTGAGGAAAATTCATGACCAATTTCCTGGTCGTAACAGCGATGGGTCTCGACCGTCCTGGACTTGTAAGTAAACTAGCTCGACTTGCCAGTGACTGTGACTGCGATATCGTCGACAGCCGTATGGCATTATTTGGTAACGAATTTACCCTAATTATGATGTTGTCTGGCTCGTGGGCATCAATAACGAAAATTGAAAGTATGTTCCCCAGTCTCAGCGTTGAGTTAGAACTGCTGACGGTGATGAAACGCACCTCTAAACACACACCACAAAACTACCTTTCTCGCCTCGAAGTACGCTTCACGGGTAAAGACCAACGCGGCACCATTAAACGCATTACCCAGTTCCTTGCTGACAGGTCATTAGATCTTGCCGCAGTACGTTCATTTTCTGAGGAACTCCCCGGTGGTGAACAAACGCAAAATGTGTCGCTAACCATTAATATTCCTGAAAAAGTTGAACTAGAAAAGCTCGAACAGAGTATCTATCAGCTCGCCCAAGATATGACCTTAGATTGTACTATTCGTCGTATGGAAGGCACTGCCATCTTAGAGGACAGAGGATAATAGATGAATACCTTAACGGCTGGGGCAAAAGCGCCTCACTTTACACTGCAAGATCAACATAGTAACTCAGTATCGCTGGCAGACAGCCTTAAGCAAGGCCCTGTTTTAGTGTATTTTTACCCGAAAGCATCAACGCCGGGTTGCACAGTTCAAGCCTGCGGTCTACGTGACAGCAAAGCCGAGCTCGATAGTCATAATGTCACTGTATTTGGCATTAGCCCAGATCCTGTGGCTAAACTGGCTAAATTTGCAGAGAAACAAGCACTCAACTTCACTTTGCTGAGCGATGAAGACCACAGTGTCGCCGATGCTTTTGGGGTCTGGGGTGAGAAAAAATTCATGGGTAAAACCTATGATGGCATCCACAGATTAAGCTTCCTTATCAATACCGACGGCACCATCGCCCACGTATTCGATAAGTTTAAAACCAAAGATCACCATGAAGTCGTACTCGCGCAAATCGCGGGTTAATGACAGATATGACGACGAATACAAGGCTTCAAGCTGCTGCTTTAATCGACACAAAAGTGTAAACGTTGTCAGTTGAACTTGGTAGCCTGAATAAATAATCGGCAATCGATAACGAAAAGGTCCTGAAATCAGGACCTTTTTCATGAAAAATTTTCACTTTCATATCACAAGATGCAGTCAAACCGAGCGAAAAAACCGCAAAAGCATTCAGCTATGCCCGTATTCTATGGCATCACAACGTCGGTTTATCCTGCCACATAGGGCCAAATAATCGCAGCGGCAATGCTCCACATGGTTAACCAAATAAAACGGTCAAGGTAACGCCATGCCGCTGGGCGAGTAAAAATGGGCGCTAACAAACGCGCACCAAAACTTAAGCCAAAAAACCAAATAAATGATGCCAGTACGGCACCCGCGCCAAACCAAGGCCGATCAAAATCATCAAATTGAGTGCTAATGCTGCCGAGCAACACCACAGTATCAAGATACAAATGCGGATTAAGCAAACTGATCCCAAGCGTCGTCAGTACGGCTTTCTTAAATGTGTCCGCATTATCGGCTTGATCCATCTCAATGCCCTTAGCCACAAACGACGCCTTTAGCGCATTCGCACCATACCAGAGTAGAAACGCGGCGCCACCGAAACTCGCCACATGCTTAATGGTCGGGAAAGATTCAATAATGTGCCCCAGCCCCGCCACACCCGCAGTGATCATCAGCGCATCAATGATAGAGCAGAGTAAGGCAATCGGTAACGGGTATGAGCGCTTGATGCCTTGCTTGAGCACAAAGGCATTTTGCGCGCCCACAGCAATAATCAAACTCCCACCAATCCCCATACCCTGTATAAATGCCGCTTGCATAACCACCTCTCATGTTCAAAGAAGGCGCTAGCATAGTCAAAACAACAAAATTAATATAACTAATGTTTTTTATGTATCATAAGTAAAATTAATAATGGTCCAAACACACTCATTTGAGGATGACTATGCTGGAATACGCGAATCTCAAAGCGCTCGCCGTTGTGGTCTCGGAAGGCGGTTTCGACCGCGCTGCCAAAGTGCTGCACATCACCCAGTCGGCTGTATCACAGCGCATTCGACAACTTGAAGAAAAAGTCGGTCAGTCACTGCTTATTCGCTCCAATCCTGTGGTCGCAACGCCCACAGGTAAGCGCCTGTTGCGTCACTATTCACAGGTACAATTACTCGAGAGTGAATTAAGAGCCGAGATGGACGCCGACGATCCCAACCATCCAACCACAGTACGCATTGCTGTGAACGCCGACAGTTTGGCCACGTGGTTTTTACCTGCGCTAGCAGGCATGTTCAGTCGCCACGCTTGGTTATTGGAATTAATTGTCGATGATGAGTCTTACACCCATCATCTATTGAAAAATGGTGAAGCGGTCGGATGTGTCACCACAACCGAAGTGCCGATGGCGGGTTGCAGCAGTGAGTTTTTAGGCACCATGGAATATTTGTGTGTGGCCACGCCCGAATTTGCCGCGCGCTATTTTAGCGATCTGAGCGACACTCCATCATTTAGTAACACCTCGTCATTCAACACCATCAACCAAGCTCAGTTAGCAAAGGCGCCAGCAGTGGTGTTCTCCACCAAAGATAAGCTTCACGAGAAGTTTCTCGCCCAGTATTTCAATATGACGCCAGGGCAATGGTGGCAACATACTATCCCCTCTTCAGAAAGTTTTTTAGAAGCGATTAACTTAAGCTTAGGTTATGGACTCGTCGGTCATCTGCAAGCGAAGCCATTAATCGATAAAGGGATACTGATTGAGATCACCCCAGAACGGCGCATGCGCGTGCCGCTGTTTTGGCAGCATTGGAATATCAAAGCAAAACAAACGACACTGGTTTACCGTGCCCTTGCGGCAACCGCGCAGCATAATTTGCTGCAGGCATAAAAAATCGGGCTCAAACCAAAGTTTGAGCCCGATGTTAAAAGCCTTCAATCTAATATCAAGTGAGTCTTAAAGACTCAGATTTAACATTTAAGAGTTAACTCACTCTTTATTAGCTCGCTCTTAACGCAGCAATACGTTTCTCTAATGGAGGATGACTCATCATCATTTCTGCCATTGAACGTTTGCCGTTAATACCGAAGGCTGACATTTGTGCAGGCATTGCCGTACTTTCAGGGCCTTGGCGTAAACGCTCAAGCGCAGCAATCATCTTACCTTTACCCGCTAAACGTGCCGCACCTTCATCGGCTTTGTACTCACGAATACGTGAGAAGTAAGCGACGATAATTGAAGCCAAGATACCGAATAGCATATCCAGTACGAAAACAACGGCCATGTAAGCAAACATACCTAAACCTTCGCCTTCTTCATCATTACTCGACACGAAGTTGTTGATAATACCAGCAACCACACGGGCCGCGAAGATCACGAACGTGTTCACCACACCTTGAATAAGTGTCAAGGTCACCATGTCACCGTTAGCAACGTGGCTCACTTCGTGGGCTAATACGCCTTCAATTTCATCTTGGCTCATGCCATATAACAGACCCGTACTGACAGCCACTAATGAATTGTCTTTACTTGGACCAGTAGCGAACGCATTCATGTCAGGCGATTGATAAATCGCCACTTCTGGCATTTTAATCCCTGCTTGCTTAGCTTGACGGGCAACCGTCTCCACTAACCAACGTTCGGTACTGTCACGTGGGGTGGTGATGACTTCACAACCCATGGTCTTTTTCGCCATCCATTTTGAAATGGCTAAGCTGATAAAGGCCCCACCGAATCCAAAAATGGCAGCGAACACCAGCAGTCCACCCATAGTAGACGTGTTCACGCCTAGAATAGACATCACAATTGAGGCTACTAGCAACACAGCTAGGTTAGTCGCAATCAATAGAAATATACGCTTCATTTCAGCTCCTTTAGGGCAAGAATAGGCCATTTAACTTTGTTCAAAGACATAATATGTCCAAATCATCGAAATTCAAGTGGTAAAAGAAAAGAGTTTTTAAAATAGGTATCTTTCTCGTATATAGACACTGCCTTTCATGGCCGAGAGTCTAGGGGCAGTATATTAATCGAAACTTAAACTTATGCCCAAGCAACCTCAAGAGACGAGTTTCATCGCGTTCTGAGAGCTTTAATTCAAGGCGCATCAATCACTGACTTTTGCATTGATGCCACACAGAAGTAGAATGCCCCGAACGCTCCATCTTGGTGGGGATCACTATCTTGAAAAACACCGCCGCTAGCCGTGCTAGAGCGCAATTCTGCTTTAACTCTCTATGTTTATCGGAATTAATCTTTGTTAACATACCAATACACTCCGAGATTTCAGGATACAAAATGACAATCAACGCCCTACTACTGAGCAGCTCTCGTGTCGGTGATACGCCTTATCTTGCCCACGCGCTCCCTTTTATTAAACCGCTCACCGCCAACGCACAAAAATGGATTTTTATCCCCTATGCAGGGGTTAGCATGAGTTATGACACTTATTTAGCGTCTGTCGTGACTGGGCTAGCTGAGCTTGAACTCGATATCAGTGGTATTCATCAGCATCCAGACCCTAAACAAGCAATAAAAGATGCCGATGGAATTTTAATCGGTGGGGGTAACACCTTTCACCTGTTACACCAACTATATCATTATGATCTGGTCACGCTTATTCGTGAGCAAGTCGCCCTTGGTAAACCTTATATCGGCTGGAGTGCGGGTTCAAACGTATCGGGACTGAGTATTCGCACCACTAATGATATGCCGATCATCGAACCGCCTTCGTTCAACGCATTAAACTTAGTGCCGTTCCAGCTCAATCCACACTATTCCAATTACCAAGCACCGGGCCACAATGGTGAAACCCGTGCCCAGCGATTATTAGAATTCACTAAAGTCGACCCATTAACCCCAGTGATCGGCATAGTTGAAGGCTCAGCTTTGTGGCGACAAGGAGACACACTATCACTCTTAGGTGACAAACCTGCGTATTTATTCTGTGGTGAGCAGCAAGAGATCCTAATTCCTGTGGGCAGTGACCTATCGCACTTACTCAAGTCCTAATATCCACGTTAGCATATCTAAATGGGCTCACAGTTAACACCGTGAGTCTGAATCACTCATTAGCAATAATTAAGATTAACTATTTGATATTGTAAGTTTTTAATTAACACTCTCGATTCAACTGCGCCAATTTTGTGTAAAAATGCCACTGAATTCAATGAGAACAGGGTTAGCTCAGCCAAGACAGTTTTTACTGCAGTACCAATTGCTATTACTTATCGTAAAATCACACCGCAAAGTATTGAGAACGGCACCTAAAATAGCGCCAAGCATAATTTATGTTACAAATCTCTAGCTACGCAGGTAAAATTATCCCTCACCTCAGCTACTCGAATCCCACGACTGAGGATTTTATAGCAGACAAGTTATTAATATTTAGGGATTAGATAGACTGAAGCATATATTGTGCCTATGAATCAGCGTCATTTTAGTAAGGAGTTTCCATTTTGCGAATGAATCTTATGATGAATTACCCTACCGGTTATCCGGCATTACTCAAAAAACTACCTTTTGTCATCTTGACCGCCATCGTCTATGTCGTCGGCATAAACAACGTCAATGCCGCAGCGGCAGAGACAACACCAACGCCTGCACCAGAGAAGAAATCCAAAAAATTCTCCCAAGACACAGTCATTGAACTCGCTCAACAACTGTCGCAAAAGCCATTTAAAGAAGCGAAAAAAGCACCTAAAGAACTGGTTGATCTCGATTTCGCGACCTATGGCAAAATCAATTACCAAGAAAATGCCGCGATTTGGGGCGGAACACCGACCAAATTTTCGGTACAACTTTTTGCTCCAGGCTTTCTCTATAAAAACCTTGTCGATATCGACGTGGTCGAAAACAGCAAAGCTATTCCAATTGAGCTAACAGAAGCTTCGTTCGATGTCCCTAACGACACCATTGAAAAACTCATCACTCAAGTGGGCCAATACGCGGGTGTGCGTTTACATTACCCTATCAATGATGATGAAATAAAAGATGAATTCATCATGTTTCAAGGTGCGAGCTATTTTCGCGTGCTCTCTAAAGGGCAAACCTATGGCTTGTCTAATCGTGGTTTAGCGATTGATGTCGCTCAGCCAAAAGGTGAAGAATATCCCCTGTTTAAGCGTTTCTGGGTCGAGCGTCCATCTAAATATCAGACAGCAATTGTGGTTCATGCTCTGCTAGATAGCCAAAGTGTCACTGGCGCCTATCGTTTTGGTATTTATCCCGGTTCACCATCACGTGTCGAAGTGGATGTAACCTTATTCCCACGCAAAGATATCCAGCATGTGGGTCTTGCACCGCTGACCTCTATGTTCCTCTTTGGCGGACTCGATAACTCAGATAAACCCGATTACCGCCCACAAGTACATAACTCCGACGGCCTACAAATCGATCGTGGTAATGGCGAACGCCTATGGCGCCCATTAAATAATCCTAACAAACTGCAGATCAGTGCTTTTGGCGATGCAGATATAAAGGGGTTTGGTCTTATCCAGCGCCATCGTAAATTTGAAGACTATCAAGATCTGAGTGCAAACTATCAACTTCGACCTTCTGCATGGATTGAACCCCTCAATGATTGGGGCAAAGGCCAACTGGTGTTGCTTGAAATTCCCTCTAATGCTGAAACCAACGACAACATAGTTGCCTATTGGGAGCCGCAAGGCGGACTGAAAAAGGATCAGCCCTATAAATACTCCTATCGCATAACAGCCTCAAACGACAGCCCTTCTACGGCGTCAAAAGCACGTGTTGTCCGCAGTACTAAGGGGCAAGTCTTAGCAAAAGGCAAAGAATTACTTATCGATTTCAGTAACATCAAGCCGCAAGATATTGATAAAATTATCATCGATGCCAGCATCAGCAAAGGTAAAATCCTGTCGTCTCGGATTGTCGCCCACCCAGACATCAATGGCGCTCGAGTATTTATCAGCTTCGAACCAGAAAGTACCAATGTAGCCGAACTGAGAATACAGCTTAAGAAAGACGATAAACCACTTGCAGCGACTTGGCTGTACCGCTGGAATAGCGATGATTGGCAATAAGCTGATATTCACTAGTATCACTGTCTAACAAGCATAAACTGACCGAGTAAGTGAATAAAAAGCGCTAGTATTTACTGGCGCTTTTTTATGCCTAGGGTTTTATTTATAGGCTTACTATTTATAGGTTTTATCTCTAACATAAATAGAACAAGCCAAGGCTAAAAACTCACGACCTGCTTTTCAGCAAACATAATCCCATACCTTATCACTCGACTTCTCTGCCAGCATAACTACAGGCTTACTTCAAAATGACACTATCAGCTTAAAACATAGCACTATTGTGTGATTTTAGGGTTATTAGCCTTTCCTGATGTGCGTCGCAGCAAGGACCTCTGCGAACTAAAGTAAGCAGCACGTTAAGTGTGTCAGTCAAGTTTGACCTTAAACCCCTCACGAAGAATGCCGACTAAAAGTAGAAATCTGAATGCAAAAAAGCCTCGATATGAATATCGAGGCTTTTTCTTTTTTGGTACCCGAGGCCAGACTTGAACTGGCACGCTGTTACCAGCGAGGGATTTTAAATCCCTTGTGTCTACCGATTCCACCACTCGGGCAAACGCTGAATATTAATGACGGGAATCATGTCAAAAATATTATTAACTCTAAATCATTAACGCTTAACACTAATAAATCTATTTAATAAAGCCTATTGAAGATTCGGACTTTATTTTTACCATCACTATCAAAATAATGGTACCCGAGGCCAGACTTGAACTGGCACGCTGTTACCAGCGAGGGATTTTAAATCCCTTGTGTCTACCGATTCCACCACTCGGGCAAACTCTTGATATTAACGACGGGAATCGTGTCATTAATATTTTAATCTATGGAGGCGCGACCCGGAGTCGAACCGAGATCGACGGATTTGCAATCCGCAGCATAGCCATTCTGCCATCGCGCCATAGTTGCTAACTCATGTTGAGTAGAATTAGACTTTAAAAATATTGGAGCGACATATCGGGTTCGAACCGATGACCTATACCTTGGCAAGGTATCGCTCTACCAACTGAGCTAATGTCGCATCTTGTTTTACTAGTCACTCAGATAAACAAAGCATTTCACTTTATTACCTAGCTAATATCAAACATCAATATTTGGTAACGTTAAGACTTTGTTTGCACATTGCCTCTTGTCTACGGGGTGGCATTCTACCGATTTACCACCCAGTGTCAACCGCTGTTTTATCGATAACTTACTGCTTGCACACTAAATAATCTCTTTGATTTTTTATTGCACTATTCAGCGGTAAGATCTTTCCAAGCGGCTAAAATGTAACTCATCATTGACCAAAACGTTAATACAGCGGCGATATATAACAGTACAAATGCGGCATTAGTCATTAAAGGATTGTATTGCCAAATCAGCCCAATAATTGCCACCATTTGCGCAGCCGTCTTATATTTACCAATCCAAGACACGGCGACAGTACCACGTTTACCAATTTCAGCCATCCATTCCCTCAACGCTGAAATGACAATCTCGCGACCAATCATAAACAGGGCGGGCAATGTCAGCCAGATATTCGCGTATTGATCGACCAACAAAACTAAAGCTGTAATCACCATCAACTTATCAGCGACTGGGTCAAGAAAAGCGCCAAAACGAGTTAATTGTTTCAATTTACGGGCAGCATAACCATCTAATGCATCCGTTAACGCCGCGAGCCAAAAGGTAAATGCGGCAACAAAAGGGGTCCAGTCATAGGGTAAATAAAACAGCACCACAAAAATGGGCAGTAAAAAAAGCCTGAAAAGAGTTAATGCTATAGGTAAGTTAAACGGCATGATCAAACCAGTTAGTCAAAAGCAGCGCCAATCTTGCCTTAATTTTATCACCCTCGCAATGCATCATGAATGGTTTGTGCCATTTCTATGCTGATCCCTGGTACTTTGACTAATTCCGCCACACTTGCCCCTTTCACTTCCTGCAATCCTCCTAAATGCTGTAACAAAGCTTTACGACGTTTAGGGCCAATACCAGGAATCGATTCCAATGTTGAAGTATTACGGGTTTTCTGGCGACGGTTACGGTGGCCAGTGATTGCAAATCGATGGGATTCATCACGAATATGTTGGATAAGGTGCAGTGCTGGCGAATCCCCTTCGAGGGAAAAGCTGGTTTCGGTATCCCCTAAGATCAAGGTTTCAAGCCCAGGTTTACGGCCCTCACCTTTCGCCACCCCAATAAGCTGCGGTGCTTTATCCAAATGAACAAACTTTTCATCCACTATCTTTTGGGCAATACGCAACTGCCCTAGTCCGCCATCGATAAACAGAATGTCAGGGATTTTACCGCCTGCCTCAATCTTATCGAAACGGCGGCTTACCGCTTGCTTCATTGCCGCGTAATCATCGCCCGGCGTAATACCCTCGATGTTATAACGACGATACTCGCCTTTATGCGGCCCTTCTCGATTAAATACCACACAGGAGGCAACGGTGCTCTCTCCCATGGTATGACTGATATCGAAACATTCCATCCGCTGGATAGGCCCACTCAACTCTAAGATTTCTTCGAGTAACACAAAACGCTGCTCGACCGTATTTTTATGGGACAAGCGCGTAACCACTGCATTCGTCGCATTGGTCACGGCTAAACGTAAGAAGCTCGCCCTGTCGGCGCGAACATTGGTCTTAATCGAAAACTTTTTATCTAGCGCCTCTGAAATTGCCGCTTCAAGTTCATGTAATTCTTCAAAATTATGGCTAATCACCACTTCTTTTGGAATAGTGCGTTGAATATCTGCATTTAAATAAAACTGTAGGATAAAGGAGCGCAGCACTTCATCCATATCAGTTTGGGCTGGCACTGAAGGATAATAACTACGACTGCCAAAAATTTTACCTTCGCGGATAAATAGCAGGTGGAAACAGGCGATGCCTGACGCATAATGCCCCCCAATAACATCCATATCGCCTTTATTATTAGAGACTTCCTGTTGCTCGGCAACTTTACGCAGCGCCATGATCTGATCGCGAAATCGTGCTGCCTGTTCATAGGCTTGCTGCTCAGCCGCAAGTTCCATTTTATCAACCAAGGCGCTGATCACTTGCTGATCTTTCCCCTTTAAAAACAGGCTGGCTAATTTCACTTGCTCATCATAATCAGCGTTACTGACTTTACCCACACAGGGCGCGCTACAACGGGAAAGTTGATATTGTAAACAGGGCCGTGAGCGCGATTTGTAGTAAAGGTCGTCACATTGACGAATTGGAAACAGCTTCTGCATCAAATGCAGGCTTTCACGCACAGCACCGCCATTGGGATAAGGACCAAAATAGTGGCCTTTTTCCCGCTGCGGACCGCGATGATAGGCAAGCCTTGGGTGCTCATGCTGGCTTAATAAGATGTAAGGGTAAGATTTGTCATCACGCAACAACACATTGTATTTTGGCATGTATTGCTTGATGTAATCATTCTCAAGCAACAGAGCATCTGTTTCACTGTGGGTCAGCGTCACATCAATATGGTGAATATGTGAGACTAAGGCTTGGGTCTTAACATTACCGAGGTTTTTACGAAAATACGAGCTGAGCCGTTTTTTAAGATCTTTTGCTTTACCCACATAAATGACGTCATTCTTGACGTCATACATGCGATAAACCCCAGCAGAGGATGAAACAGTACGTAAGAAACTTTGGGCGTTAAATTCATTAGACATCATTCACACCCACAGTTTTGAAGACTTAACACAAACAACATAGGAACATGTAACCCAAGAACTCGCTAGATTAAAGTCATCGACCAACGCAATCCACTTTCCATTAAAAATGGCCAGCATCCAACATCTTATAGCGAATAGCTAACCGCGTTAGTTCGACATCACCACTGATCCCCAGCTTAGCAAATAAACGATAACGGTAACTGTTAACGGTTTTAGGACTTAAGTTCAGTTGCTCAGAAATATCGTTAACCTTCTCGCCATTAGTGATCATCAACATGATCTGTAACTCACGTTCAGACAAAGACTTAAACGGGTTTTCATCGGCGGGATTAAACTGACTCAGCGCCATCTGTTGGGCAATTTCTGGGGACAAATAACGTTGTCCGCGAGAGACCTGACGAATCGCTTGCAGTACTTCCGGCGGCGTCGCTCCTTTTGTTAAATAGCCCGAAGCGCCAGCCTGCATCACCTTACTTGGGAACGGATCTTCCGTGTGTACAGTTAATACAATAATTTTTGCATGGGGTTGATATCGTAAAATTTTTCGAGTGGCTTCCAATCCGCCCATCCCAGGCATATTCATATCCATTAAGATCACATCCGCTTCATTCTGGCGAGCCCACTGCACCGCAGTCTCACCATCAGGGGCTTCGCCCACGACTTTGATCCCACGTTCATCTTCCAAGATGCGGCGGATCCCAGTTCTCACAAGCTCATGATCGTCAACCAAATATATCGAAATCAACTTAACCCACCTTTTACAATTTACAGCTCGATCCGTGTGTTAGAAAAAGCAACATGGCAAACGGATAACGAGTTCATAGGGCTAATTTAGCCCAACAACCCCATTTCGCAAAGCATAAATTCAACATTGTTAACTAGATGATATTTAAAGGAACGATTCCAGAATAGCATACCAATAAAAAGCGTTTAAAAACGAAGCAATAACCCCAGAATGACCAGCCTAAAATCCCTGTTAAATCGATATCAAAATATCCAGCAAATATAGGCAATTTTTCAGTTCAAGAAAAACAAAAGGCCATCATTACTGATAGCCTTTCACGTGAAAATAGCAGAAGAGATACGCTTAGAATCAGGAACCTAAGGTTTTTAAATAGCTTAAATGCAAAAAAGCGTAGGAGCTACGCTTAGAATGAAGAACCCTAGTTCAAATTTCACACACAAAAAAGGCCATGAATAAACATGGCCTTTTTTGTAAAATATGGCGGAGGAGCAGGGATTTGAACCCTGGGTGGGCTATAAACCCACGCCGGTTTTCAAGACCGGTGCATTAAACCACTCTGCCACCCCTCCGAACGAGCGAGATAATAGCTATCTCTGTCGCCACTGTAAACTTAAATTTATGGTTAATAGCGTTGATTGACTATTTCATATTCACTTAAATCGAAAGCCGTGAACAACAAAGGGCTTAGGATGAGAAAACTGAAATGAAAATTGCACAAACAAGAAAGGCCATCAATGCTGATGGCCTTTCTTGTGAATATGGCGCAGGAGCTGCGCTTCAAATCAGGAACCCAAGGGTTCAAACTGTATAAATGCAAAAAGCCGCTAATTGCTTAGCGGCATTTTGACTAAATATGGCGGAGGAGCTGAACTTAGAATGAGGAACCTTGGTTCAAATTGCACAAACAAAAAAGGCCATCAGTAATGATGGCCTTTCTCGTAAATATGGCGGAGGAGCAGGGATTTGAACCCTGGGTGGGCTATAAACCCACGCCGGTTTTCAAGACCGGTGCATTAAACCACTCTGCCACCCCTCCGAACGAGCGAGATAATAGCTATCTACTACTCTGCTGTAAACCCTTAATTTAAAGAAGCAATCTACATGGTCAATCTACATCCAATCCGCTTAAAAATATCGCGTTATTCAACTTATCTTTGACACCCTTGTCAGTTGAAGCGCCATTTTAAGGTGGCACACTTCACACTATATTAAGACTAAGCTCGATTGATATTGATTAAACGGTCAGATAGTTTCTGCATCTCAAGGCTTAACACATCAAGCGCCGTTGCATCGAGAGAGTTATCTTCACTGATGCTATTTATTCGCACCGCCAACTCATTAATTTCTTGAGTGACTTGGCTTTGCTGCTGAGCAGCTAACGCGATTTGTTGGGCACGCTGTGAAATATCATCGAAACTTTGTACGGTACTCGATAGAGAATCGGCAGCGCCCTCAGCCTCCGCAACCGCATGGACAGTGCGGGACTCCCCAGCTTGCATTGCTTGCACAGCGAGCCGCGAAGCCGATTGCAAAGCGTTAATCATGGTACTAATTTCATTGGCCGAATCTTGAGTTCGCCCCGCAAGGGTTCGAACTTCATCAGCAACGACTGCAAAACCACGACCCTGATCGCCCGCTCTAGCCGCCTCAATTGCCGCATTGAGAGCGAGCAAATTAGTCTGCTCAGAAATCGCCTTAATCACATCTAATACAGCGCCCACCTTTTGACTGTCTTGGGCCAATTGGGATATCACCTTAGTTGCGTTGGCAATTTCTCCTGATAATGCCTCGATGGAAGTATTGCTGGCTGCAACACGAGTTTGCCCTTCTCGCACTACAATCAAAGACGATTGCGCAGTTGCAGCACAATCATTGGTATTATTCGCAACTTCCATGGCGCTTGAAGACATTTGCGTTATCGCAGCGGCTAATTGTGCACTCTCCAGCCGCTGTTGCTCTGCGCGCTGAGCTAACTTACGGCTAAGTCCGCTTAATTGCGTTGCCTCAAATTGAATTTTCTTCGCTTCTTGAGTGATCAGATCTAACATTGCCCTTAACGTCCCTGCATAGGTGTTTACGGCTCGGCGCAAAGCGCCAATCTCATCATCTTGCTGAATTTGCAGCTCAACATTCGCCCCCAAACTACCGCTCCCAAGGGAAGCAATTTGATCTGTGGTTTCCTCAAGTTGCGCCAACAGTTTTTTACCCGATAACCAAGCCAGAGAAAGTAAAATGGCGAGTAATGGTAATAAAAACAATAAAATATCAAATGTTAGCTCACGGGCAAGCCCTGTGACTCGCGTTTTAGGCGTCACAAGGCCAATCACCCATCCAGTATCAGGCATTACAAAAAGGCTCACCTCACTCGCCTGATTAAGTCTTCCATCCTTATTTAAGCTTACAGACACCACTTTGTTGATTGAGGTTTGCTTAAGTGCAGTTTCAACGGGGGCAAGCCAAGGTAACTGCCCGACGAGATCCGTAAAACGCAACATAGTGTCGGACTTATTCGTTTCAGGAAAATGTAAGATATTACCCGCTTGGTCTAAAGCGAAAGCATAACCGTCAGTTACATTGCCATGTTCTGTTAAAAATTTGGCTAAATCATCAAGTTTTAAATCTATCGTTGCGACCCCTGCAAATGTCCCCGTGAGACGATATGGCACACTACATGTCACCATAGCCACCTTTGTGACTGGATCTTGATAAGCCTCTGACCATAAACATTGAGATACTGAGCTAGTCCGCGCGCCCGTATACCAAGGATCATTATGATACCCAGGGCCAGATGGCGCATTATAGTCATCCGAATAAGCCAGTAGATTATCGCTACCACGCGCCCAGAAAAAACTGTGGCGAATACTCCCTGCGACAAATTTATCTGGCTCAGGCCAGATCCCACCGCCAGCAATAGTGAGATCGCCATTGTTATCAATCAAATTAGGTAAGGAGTTAAGATAAAGAGCTTGCTCGTGGGGCAACACTTCGGCGAGGTGTGCAAGGCTTAAAGTAATCCCCTCAATGCTTGCCAACTTAAGGGCGAGTTGCCTCACTATACTGCTACCGGTTTGCTCAATTAACTCTTGACTCGCCGCCACCACTCGAGGCTGCCCTCGAAGTGACATCACACCAAAAACCGCGAGCCCGGTCAGTAGAAGCAGCACTACACTGCCCATTGTGAGCCGCTGCGAAATACGTGTAGGTAACAACATAGCTTTCTCTACTTAAAATAAGTCACCCAGATGGGAGAATTGTTCGGCCGTATGGTCCAAGACTGTCGAGAATCATACGTCGCACCATCCTAGTGCAAATTTTAAAGGCCATAAAAACCATTAACTTGGCCACAAACTTAGTGTAGACCATAAATGAGAAGCGCGGATAAAAAAGCCCATTAATCAGTAGCAGTTACTGATATCAGAATGAAGAATCTAGGGTTAACACAATGAACAATCATGACAGATAGCCTTTCCCTAAAGCATGGCACTGACGCCACGTTTAAGGTCAAAACCCAAGAGCGGAAATAGCACAAACAAAAAAGGCCATCATTACTGATGGCCTTTCTCTTGAATAAGCGCAGTAGCTGCGCTTCAAATCAGGAACCCAAGGGTTCAAACGATATGAATGCAAAAAGCCGCTAATTGCTTAGCGGCTTTTTGACTAAATATGGCGGAGGAGCAGGGATTTGAACCCTGGGTGGGCTATAAACCCACGCCGGTTTTCAAGACCGGTGCATTAAACCACTCTGCCACCCCTCCGAACGCCGAAAATAATATAAGTATACCGCTAACTTGTAAACCTCAATTTTTAAATATCGAGTCAAATGCTCAACTTATGTTCACCCCGATGTTTTTTACAACAAATACATGCCCAGTTTCAACGAATAATCGAGTAAACAGAGGTAAAAACACCTATACAGTGAGAGACTTGTCGTCTTGGTATGGTAAAATCACTGTAACTTTTCACGGTAAATGCTTATATGAATTCACTCTTGATACCCACGTCTTCACTCGCACCTGAATTTAGCCTGCCAACCCTTTCCGAAACGGCTGCCAATCTAAGCGCATTGCTCTTAGGGCAAGAGCGCACTGTGGACGCGTTTAAACTCCACCAAGCTATTGTCGATCAACACTTGTATCTGGCCGATTTCCCGAGCATTGACCGCCAGTTAATGATCAAAGCCTGTATCGATAGCCTTGCACCTTTGTCCCCTGCGTATTTAGTGGCGACACGTCCGATTGATAAGGCGGTAACATTTCAGTGGCAGCCCGATAAGCCGCAGGAAAATCAAGGAAGTATTGCCGAGAAAACAACTCACTATCGCTACCTGAGTGGCAATATTCGCCGCGCAGATTTAATTGGCCGTATGGCGCAAACAGGAACAACGAGTCAGTATCAAGCTGGTGCCCTAGCCCAATGCCATTATGTGTTTATTTGCGCCGAGTCACTGTGGAAACGTGAAGGTTTATGGGAGTTAGTGATGCAAATCCTCACCCATAAAGAGTATCGAATTAGCAATAACTTAAGTCCTATTCCATTGAACTGTAAGATAGTCCTGGTTGGTGCTGGGATGATTTATAGCCAAGTCAGAACTGAAGATTGGCAATTTCAACGTCACTTTACCCTATTAGCGGAACTTGCCAGTGAAATCGACTTGGTCCGTTTTAAAGAGTCACAATACGTCGCATGGCTGCAAGCAGTTGCCCAAAGTGTGGATGTCACGCTTGAACAATCAAGCTTAGCGCCACTCTTTCGCTATAGTGCACGGTTAACCGAACATCAGCGTCGCCTCAGTTTATCTATGCTCGAGTTCGCCCAGCTCATGATGCAAGCTAAAGCCTATCGTGGTAAACCGAGCATCAATGCAAGCAGTATTGAGCACGCGTTAACCCAAGCCAACTATCGTCATAACAGTTCGGAAGAATATTCGGGCCAGAGCTTCGATGACAATTTCATAAATCTGCCAACTTCGGGTGCTATGGTTGGCCAGATCAATGGCTTAACTGTGATTGATGCTATCGATTATAGCTATGGTGAACCAGCGCGTATCACGGCATCTGTTCACTACGGTGATGGTGAAGTAGCCGATATTGAAAGAAAATCTGAACTTGGCGGGAATATACATGCCAAAGGCATGATGATCCTTTCAGCCTGTTTGTACCGTATCTTTGGACGAGATGCGCCATTACACCTGAATGCCAATATCGTTTTCGAACAGTCTTATCAAGAAATTGATGGGGATAGTGCATCACTCGCAGAGTACTGCTGTTTGATGTCAGCGATTGCCGAACAACCCATTATTCAATCACTGGCGATTACCGGCGCATTGGATCAATTTGGTAATGTGCAAGCGATTGGCGGCATCAACGAGAAGATTGAAGGCTTTTTTAATCTGTGTGAACGTCGCGGACTTACGGGAGAACAAGGCGTTATTATGCCGAAGTCAAACGTATTACAGCTTAATCTCAATCCCAAAGTGATTACAGCTGTAGGCAAAGGCCTGTTTCACATCTATGCCATTGAACATATGGACCAAGCTGTTGAGCTATTAATGCAAATGCCTGCGGGTGTAGCCGATGAAGATAATGATTTTCCACATGATTCGTTATACGGCCTTGTACAGGAACGATTAGACAAGCTCGCAGGAAATGGCGAGGAGGAAATCGGCATAATCACGAGATTACTCGCAAAATTGGGATTTTTTCGCCGCTAATTAGCTGATCGGAGTTGTTTAGCTTACACGTGTTCGCTAATCTTGGCGGCTCTTATTGCTGGAGTAGTAAAACAATGAACAAAGCAAACAGTTTCAATAAAGAAGAACTCATCGCCTGTGGCCATGGGAAATTATTTGGTCCAAACTCACCTCGTCTGCCTGTCGATAACATGCTGATGATAGATAGAATCGTTACTATCAATGATAATGGCGGTGAGTTTGGCAAAGGTGAAATTGTCGCTGAACTCGATATTAATCCAGACTTATGGTTTTTTGACTGCCACTTTATTACCGACCCGGTAATGCCTGGTTGTTTAGGGCTAGATGCCATGTGGCAACTCGTTGGCTTCTATTTAGGCTGGGAAGGCGCAGAAGGCAAAGGACGTGCTCTGGGTGTAGGTGAAGTGAAGTTTACGGGTCAAGTATTACCAGGCGCTAAGAAAGTCACTTATAAGCTCAATATCAAACGTACTATTCACCGTAAACTGGTGATGGGTATTGCCGATGCAATCCTTGAAGTTGATGGCCGTCAAATCTACAGTGCAACCGATCTTAAAGTCGGTGTCTTTAGCGATACGTCTACATTCTGATCAGTCTTACTCCAATACACTGAAGATATCTGTAGTACTGATATAAAAATGCCCTCATCTGAGGGCAATATGCTGCATTACTTTGCTTGTTCTGGGCTATTTAATTAATGAGTAAAACTCAATTATTTATTAAATAGCCCATTAACTCGGCCATCCACACCTTCACGCCAACCGCCTAACCACTGCGATCGCGAATCAAGATTTGCATATGGACAGAGCTCCTTAGAGCGTCCACCAACCCCAGCTTGGAATCCTTTTGAAAAAGCTCTGTCTAAACGATCTCGTTTTTGTCTTTTCATGCAAGCGTCCTCTGTTCTACATAAAATAGAAGCAAAAGCTTCACCCATAGAAATAGTGCTTTTTGACGCCAAGATCAATCAAAAAATCGGCTATTATACTGACTATTTATTAAACTATTGAGATCCTAGCGAAAAAAAATCGAGGCATTTCGCCTCGATTTTTTTAATCTGAATTGAAGCTTAAAACTTAACGAATTCGACGACGGAACCACACCAATGGCAAGGCAAATAACCAAGCTAACGTTGCCGCACCAGAACGCTCAAAATTACCGGTATCTTGACTATCATCCATAGTACAGGCTGCGCCACTGCTTGTAGGTTTAAGCACAACCATACGTAGAACATAAGCAGTCACTGGATCACCATTACCATTCAGTTCAAATAGTGGTTCACCATTCTCACCAACAATAATATTACCATTAGAGTCTAACTGGAAAGAAGGCTTACGAATAAAGGCAGTTCCCACAATGGTGCCATCTTCATTAATGCTGGTCGCTTCAACAACGAGAATATCACTGTTATAAGTCAGTACTTTTCCAGTACCATCCGTAAATTCAACCTTATGACGGGTCCAATTGCCATCAGAGCCCTTTTCATAGCCCTTAGATTCACAGGTCAACAAGTTGTTAAGATTACTAAATTCACCGGTAGATTTCTCATACAGGAAGCCCGCCTTAGGACGTGGTTTTTCCTTATCATAGGTGGTTTCTATATAGCCTACGACTTGACCTTTATTATTAATATCCTTTGGTTTACTCGAAAGATCCGTTGTAGAAGCGGCGAAATCATTCGGGGTTACTATTGTTGCATCAGCTTGATTCGTATCAAAATAGAAAAACTTGTCGCGCAAATAACCTTGAATATAGCTGCGATAACTACCGACAAGAATACCACTATCGTTGATGTCATAGGCAATAGAGCTAGAAATCGAATCGACCATAGGGATCCAATGGTATTGGTATTTACCTTCAGTATCTTTAGCCCAATAAGCTGCATCTTGACGCAAATTATTGGTGTCACCACCACGATAAACATGTGAGCGACCCACAACGACGCCATTATCATTCAAACCCAGTGCTTGGGCGGTAAAGGTCAAGGTATTATCAGTCGCTGGAGTCAGCCCCAAAGGTAACTCAGTCCCAGTAGCAACATCATTGTCAATTTGCCATACATAAGCACGCGTCTGGTACTGAATATTACGTGTACCCGTTGTATTCGGGTATTGTTCACGTTGAACGCATACATCCAACGGCAAAGTATTATCGGTACTTAAACAGTAAGTCACACGCTCACTACCATATTTACTGATGGCAGTACTGGCGTAGCCTGCTACTAAATTATTGTTATTGACCGCCGTTGCTGCAGACCATCCACCTAACTCTGCGGTTTTAGTCTTATCAGCATTAACAAATTGCGTGTAGGGAGGAACTAATGGAATTTCAGTGCTGCCCACTTTTACAACACCGCGGAACTCATAGTCTCGGTAATACCAATAATCATCGGTAACATCAGTAGTTGCAGTGTTCTCTGTTTTCTTTTCAGGCGCAGTCATGCTGCCCACTTTAATACCGGCATCATTAATACCGTAATAAAAGGTATCAACAGAGTTAATCACAGCAGTATCATTTGGCGGTGTAGTACCATTAATGCTGTCGAATGTCGGTAACCAAGCCCCAGCTGCACCATTTTCTGCAGCAATAAAAGCAAAGTTATTTGCAACAATGGCAGCGGTAATAGAATAAGTAATGGTTTCTTCTGGTGCGATACCGTCGGCAACATCAATCACGCCGCCTTCGACATCTGAGCTGCTGAGTTTTTTCTTACCCTTTGAAATACCGACTAATTCACCACTAGCATTTACACCTAAAGCATAACCGTTACGAGTGCCTTCAAGCGTGCCCTGCAGGTCATAATTATCGATGTTAACGATTTCGTAGACAGGTGCAGCATGGGCACTGTTTAATACACCAAGGACACCTAAGGCAACCAAGGAAAGGGCTTTATCCAACTTTGACTTCATTAATTCTATTCCCATTTTTATTATTGGTTTACTTCAGTGACTCAAGCTCTTCCCAACGCTCGAAGCAAACTTCCAATTGCTTTTCTTTATCAGCCAACTGACTCAATACCTGGTTGACTTTATCCTGCGCCTGACTATAAAAGTCTGAATGTCCAATAGTGGTCTGCAATGCGAGAATTTCTGCCTCCAATTGCTCCATCACATTAGGTAGCGACTCTAACTCACGCTGTAGCTTATACGACAGTTTTTTTACCGTTTTCACAGGTTCTGCAGTTTTAACTTCAACGGGTTTAGTTTCAACCGCAGGAGCTTCGACCGCCTTTTGTGAACTAGGTTCCTCAGAATAAAACTTTGCCCCTTGGTTCACGGCATCTTGATAACCACCTACATACTCGCTCCAATGGCCATTACCCGCATACCACCAGCTACTGGTCACAGTATTGTCGATAAATGCCCTATCATGGCTCACTAGCAACAACGTACCTTGGTATTCAGTGAGCAACGACTCTAGCAATTCTAAGGTCTCAATATCAAGATCGTTAGTTGGCTCATCGAGAATGATTAAGTTTGCTGGGCGAATTAATAACTTAGCCAATAACAAACGGTTCTTCTCACCACCCGACAGCGCTTTCACTGGCGTTCTGGCACGCATAGGCGAGAACAAGAAGTCCTGCAAATAACTTAAAATGTGGCGGTCTTGACCATTGATCGTGATGGTCTTTTTACCTTCACCAACGTTATCTTCAACGGTTTGCTCAGGATCTAACGCTTCACGATATTGGTCGAAATAAGCGATTTCGAGCTTAGTACCGACTTTAATTTCGCCCGATTGCGGTTGCAGCTTCTCGATTAACAGCTTGATCAAGGTTGATTTACCACAACCGTTTGGCCCAATCAGCGCAATACGGTCACCGCGGATAACCGTCGTATTAAAGTTTTTAACCAGATTTTTATCGGGCAGATTGAAGTTAAGATCGGTCACATCAAAGACTAACTTACCAGAACGTTCAGTATCCGATACTGCCATTTTAGCATTGCCTTGACGATTCAGACGTTCACTTCGCTCTTCACGTAGCGCCTTCAGTGCGCGAACTCGACCTTCGTTACGGGTACGTCTGGCTTTAACGCCTTGACGGATCCACACTTCTTCATCGGCGAGACGCTTGTCAAACAAGGCATTTTTCTCGGCTTCGACGCGCAACCATTCTTGCTTACCATCAAGATACATTTGATAGTTGCCCGGCCATGAGGTCACCACACCACGGTCTAAATCGACAATCCGCGTCGCCATACGGGCAATAAAGCCCCTATCGTGGCTGATAAAGACGATAGCGCCTTGATAATCGAGTAAAAACTTTTCAAGCCACTCGATAGTGTCTATGTCTAAATGGTTGGTCGGTTCATCAAGTAACAACAGATCTGGCTCGCTCACCAGTGCTCTGGCTAACGCCACTTTACGCTGCCAACCACCCGATAATTCGCTCAAGGATTTGTCAGGATCGAGACCTAACAACTCGCAGTTTTGTTGGATACGAGAATCTAGCTGCCATCCATTGTAGTGGTCTAAGGTTTCTTGCAGACCTTGCATTTCATTCAGCATACGCTCCATTTGCTCGGGATCGGCATGGGCCACATCGTGGGACAGTTGATGATAACGCTCAAGCGCCTCGCCCACTTCCTTTAATCCCGCAGCAATATAAGCGTATACCGTGCCTTGCTCAGCCTTTGGCGGATCTTGTTGCAGACGGCTAACGGTCACATTACCAGCGATGTTGAATTCGCCTTCATCCAACAGTACATCACCAGATAACACTTTTAATAAACTCGACTTGCCGGCACCATTACGGCCAACAATACACACGCGCTCGCCGCGTTGAATAGTAAAATCCGCTTTTTGTAACAACGGAGTGTAACCATAGGCTAAAGAGCCACTATTGATACGAACCAGACTCAAACTAAGCTCCTGTAAACTCTTGTAATTGCGTTGCGTTAAATGGCCAATGTAATTCTCTATCATCCCAAGCTTTAAGCACAGGGATCGATACGCCATAACGCTGCGCGAGGTATTCATCGTCACAAATATCTATGGCCCGATAGCCAATGTCAGCCGCTGCCAATAAGGCCGCGGCCAGTTCACACAGATGACATCCCTCTGTGTGATATAGCAGATAATGCCTATTATCTAATTCTGCTTGAGTCAACTCAGGCATGGGTGATAAGCCAAGTATTATGAATATGTGGATTACGTTTGTAGTCCATAGGCAAAGTCACGTCATCAATGTTCTTCACATTAATGTTCATCTTGGTCAGTGCCTCTATGTCCATCTTAAACTTACGTTTATTGTTAGAGAACACTAGTTCGCCCGTTGGGCTGAGCAGTTTCACTAAGGATGCCAGTAAGTTCACATGGTCTCTCTGCACATCGAATGAATCTTCCATACGCTTAGAATTTGAGAAGGTCGGCGGATCGATAAAAATCAGATCGTACTGTTCACGGCAATCACGGATCCACTGCATGCAGTCAGATTGAACAAACTCATACTGCTTACCTTGAAGCCCATTGAGTGCAAAGTTGTCCTTCGCCCAAGCAATATAGGTATTGGACATATCCACCGTCGTCACCGATTTAGCCCCACCAAGCGCCGCATGCACAGAAGCAGAACCTGTGTAAGAGAACAGGTTAAGTACACGGCGTCCCTTAGATTTTTGACCGACTAAACGGCGTGTCAATCTGTGATCGAGGAATAAACCTGTATCCAAATAACCAGTTAAGTTCAGTTTGAACTTAGCGCCATATTCAGTAGTGATAAGCTCTAACTTACGCTCATCCAGCTTTTGATACTGACTCGTGCCCTTTTGACGCTCACGCGTCTTCATGATCATCTTGTTCGGATTGATACCAATGGCCGACGGCAGTGCTAACAAAACATCGCTTAAACGACGCTTGGTTACGGCTTCAGGTATAGTTGCTGGCGCCATATATTCTTGAATAATCACGTAATCTAAGTATTTATCTACTGCGACGTTATATTCAGGAATGTCGGCATCATAAATACGATAGCTGTCGATGCCTTCTTTCTTGGCCCATTTCTCTAATAACTTGGCATTTTTCTTAATGCGGTTAGCAAATGCAGGGGCGATATCGGCAATGTCGACGCCGTCTGGCAGCACTGGTGTATCACGACGCGTACTGGTCGCATGCAAGGTATAAATGTTAAAGGCACATTCTAGGGCACCGTTGAACATCTTCATCTGTTTGTCGGCTTTAAGCTTAAGTGATGATACAAGCTCGATATCACTACACAGCATGGCCACTTTCCAGCCGCCAAACTCTTTCTTAAACTTGTCACCTAGCTGATAGTAAAGCTGCAATAACTCAGACACATTGCCTAAACGTTCACCATAAGGTGGGTTAGTGATCAAATATCCACTTTCTGCAGGCGGCGTTATCGTCAACGCATCTGCAACTTGAAACTCGATTAACTCGAGCACACCGGCATTTTCGGCGTTACGTTTGGCTAACGCGACTAAGCGCGAATCGATATCTGAGCCGTAGAATTTAATCTCGCAACGTTTCACGCCTAATGAGGCACGCGCTTTTGCTTCTTCAACAATTTCTTGCCACACAGCTTTATCATGACGACGCCAATGTTCAAACCCAAAACGGCTACGCTGTAAGCCTGGGGCAATATCGGCCGCCATTAAAGCCGCTTCAATCAGCACAGTTCCACTACCACAGAAAGGATCGAGCAAGGTCGAAGGCGCTGCTTGCCAGCCACTGCGTACTAACATGTTGGCGGCTAAGTTTTCCTTCAGAGGCGCTTCACCAGTAGTAGAACGATAGCCACGTTGATGCAATGATGGACCAGAGAAGTTCATCGCAATCGTGATTACGCCATTACGAAAATGGGCATCAACTTTAAAGTCAGCATCGACGCGTGACACATTTGGGCGCTCAACGTCATCGTCCCGGAATCTATCCACAACCGCGTCTTTAATCTTGAGGGCGCCGAACTGAGTATTATTGATAAAACCACCCGTACCATGAAAATCGATACTAAAAGTGCTTTTATTGGAAAAATGCGCCGGCCAATCAACACAATAGGCGGCATTATAAAGTTGCTCTGCCGACTCGCAGCTGCCTTTATAGATAACCAACACGATACGGCTGGCTAAGCGTGTCCATAAAGTAATCCGATACGCTAAAGCTAAGGGGGCAGTGAAATACACACCAGCAACACTCTCTTTTACTTCAGTCGCACCAAATTCTGTCAGCTCTTGGGCTAAGCTATATTCAAAGCCCTTAGGGGCGGCGGCAAAAAAATTAAGCATGGGATAATCAGTACGCAGTCAAAATCAAAGCGACATTATACCTGCTCGAATACATAAAAGATAAACAGTTATTAGTCGAAACCCCATTTAGTCTCATCCTCGACCTAAGATAATCAACGAAAAATCCCTAACTTATGTTTAAATTGTATGAAAGCCCCCCACTCCGCTTTATATTTAAGCGTTCACCACCTTTTTCGATCTTCGTCCTTGCAATGCCAAGGCGCTGCCGTTATAGTCTGCCCCGCTTTGAAGACGGACGCGGGATGGAGCAGCATGGTAGCTCGTCGGGCTCATAACCCGAAGGTCGTAGGTTCAAATCCTGCTCCCGCAACCATTTAAAAGCAAAATAGTAAAGTAATACAGATAGATATCGGACGCGGGATGGAGCAGCATGGTAGCTCGTCGGGCTCATAACCCGAAGGTCGTCGGTTCAAATCCGGCTCCCGCAACCACTTTCTATATGTGTTTATAACGAGAAACAGCTTATCGGGCTCAACTCCTTATAAACAACAGRCGAAGGTARTCAGTTMAAATMCGRCTMCWGCAACCAATTCTTAGATGACAGAATTAAAATAGTTATTAACAGCAASAATCGGACGCGGGATGGAGCAGCATGGTAGCTCGTCGGGCTCATAACCCGAAGGTCGTCGGTTCAAATCCGGCTCCCGCAACCACTTTCTATATGTGTTTATAAAGAGAAACAGCTTATCGGGCTCAATTCCTTATAAACAACAGGCGAAGGTAGTCGCTGATTTAACATTAGCAATCCGGCTACTGCAACCAATTCTTAGATGACAGAATTAAAACAGTTATTAACAGCAACAATCGGACGCGGGATGGAGCAGCATGGTAGCTCGTCGGGCTCATAACCCGAAGGTCGTCGGTTCAAATCTGGCTCCCGCAACCAATTCTCTTTAATGAAAGAGAAAAATAACCAGCATAAGCTGGTTTTTTTGTATCTAAAATTCGTAATAACCCTCTGTAAAATCCTAACCAGATCACCATGGTAGCGCTCATCGGATTCAACGACCTATAAACAACCGATGAAAGCCATCAGTTCAAATCATCTTCAACAACAGCGTCCAAAATAAGATTTAAACTGATCAGCTGACATCAATGCATTTTTTGGATGTCAAATTTCGTCATAAAAGTGTCGGACAATATGACTCCTGCCATAGCACCAAAGGAAACGGTGAAAATCATGATGAAAGGTAGAGGTTTCAAATAAGCGGAAGTCAGAACACCTTGACCGAACCAGTGCAGTATCAGACCAAGAATCATGATGCCAAAAGCGAACTTATTCGCGGCAAAAAACATCGAGATTTCGAATGCCCACAACTCTTTATTTTCCTTAAATTGGGCAAAACCAAAGTAGAGATAGAGCAATAATGCCACTAAGGCGATAACGCAGACACTGAGTGTATAAGTTAACTCCGATGCCCCGACCAACACTTGATAGCCGATACGAATGGCATAAATACCGACACCCAACCAAAGTATCAGCAGCGGCAATAAAATGAGTCCCATTTTTATCCTTAAAAGTTGAGACAGACATACACTTAGCACCTAAAGCGAGCTCTGAAAATAAGCGCTTAATGCTATTCCAAGGCCTCGGTTCGTAAAGTGACCTCTTGATGTAAGTTCTTAAATTGAGCGCTTAGAGCAAATTCTTAAAGTTAGTACTTAGAGTGAGAGCCTTAAGCAATAGATAAAATACATAGAGATCAGCATGTTATTTTAACCGCGCCATATGATACACACTGACAAACTCACCATTTCTAAAAGCAAAATCCTTCGACTCACCTTCCATTACAAAGCCAAACTTTTTATATAGACCAATGGCGGCATGATTATCTGTATAAACCGTTAATTCAATTCGTTTTATATTCATCCATTTATCGGTAAGCTCAAGCATCGCGTTAATTAAGGCACTGCCTACACCGCGGCCTTGCCAACTGTCTTTTACACCCATACCAAAGGAGGCAACATGCCTACGGCGAGGTTGCTCATACACTTCAAAACCCAACTCACCGACAATTTCACCTTCAATCTCTGCGACATAACGATGAACATGATTCGATGTTGCTGCAAGACGCGCCTCCCATTTATCGGTCGATGGCAAAGGTAATTGCAAGGTACCGGCATAGGCATTTGGACAGGCATATACTGCTTGAATGGCTGCAGCGTCACTCTTCTCTGCATGCCTAATCGTAATATTTCCCAATGAGTCCCCTCCCTGGTTTTCAAATAAAAAAGACGTGACCAATTCAACGTACACAAAGCTAAGCACACAGGTCTAAGCCCAACGAATTGACTTAGGCATGCTGTGGATCACTGTGATTATGCAACTCAACCCGATTATTATTAAACCGACTTTACGGATGAAGTTCACATAAGACAAGTATGAAATTTAAAAAACTATTGATAAACATGGCTTTTATATAGATAGATATCAATCAATATAGGAATTGAATCAACCACCGCCCTGTCTCCATAACCCAGCCTCAACATCTAGGTTGCAACTCTGGGCAAATAAAAACCCGCTCAAGATAGGATCTTGGCGGGTTTATAAGATTCAGGCACTAAGGTGATAATCGAGTTGAATACTTCAACCTTCAATTAATCCAATACAATCAATAGTATGGATCTAATATAAACTGTTTAATTAGAGTGGTAAACGGCCATTAAAGGACAGCGCTAACGTAGTGCTATCCACGTATTCCAACTCGCCACCCACTGGTACGCCATGGGCAATGCGGCTTATCATCACTTTGTGACGTCTGGCCATATCGGCAATAAAATGCGCTGTAGCCTCACCTTCTACTGTTGGATTTGTCGCTAAAATCAGTTCGGTGACATCACCCGATGCCAAATGGCGCTCGAGTAACGCTAAGCCTAACTCTTCTGGCCCCACACCATCGAGGGGTGATAAATGGCCTAAAAGCACAAAGTAACGGCCAGTGAAATGTCCACCCGCTTCAATGGCTAACACATCAGCCGGCGTTTCAACCACACAAATGGTGGAGGATGTACCGCGTTTATGGCTAGCACAGATCGGACAGAGGGTTTCTTCAGTGTAGGTTCGGCAAGACTGACAATGACCGACGTCACTCATCGCACTGGACAGCGCACTGGCTAACTTAAGCCCTGCTTTTCGGTCGCGTTCAAGTAACTGAAACGCCATACGTTGCGCCGATTTAGGCCCAACCCCAGGTAAACAACGCAGGGACTGAATTAACTCATCTAACAGTGGACTAAATTTCATCGGCTATCTCAATTAAAATGGCATTTTCATGCCTGGAGGTAATTGCATGCCACCAGTAACTTCAGCCATTTTAGTTTTTTGGTTTTCTTCGATTCGACGGGCAGCGTCATTACAGGCCGCAGCAATCAAATCTTCCAGCATTTCTTTGTCGTCTTCCATCAGGCTTGGGTCGATTTCGACTTTACGCACTGTGTGCGCGCCTGTCATAGTCACTTTCACCAAACCAGCACCAGATTCACCCACCATTTCCATACGGGCGATTTCTTCCTGCATTTTGGCCATTTTTTCTTGCATCATCTGGGCCTGTTTCATCAAATTGCCCATACCGCCTTTTCCAAACATAGTCATTTCTCTTCTATTAGGGTTAGTCGCAAGCATTAACGCGGCTAATCTTACTTAAATAAATGGGATTGGCAATCAATGCCGTTATCTTGTTAATAAACTTATGATCTCGATGCAGAGTTTCTCAGCAGCATCACTATAAATATGCACTCGAAGCCTAAATTTAAACCACAACGCTACAAATTAACGATGAAAATTTTACCCAAAGACTCGCCAATAATGGCTAACTCGCGGCCTCAGTTAACTCTGGTAACGCTTGTATTTGCTGACTGCGTAAATTCAACAACTCTGGCGGATACACTAGACTATCGGCATCGAGTTCGGCGCCCATACGTTGGATCAACCATTGCACATTGTCATCATGAATCAAGGATTGATGCGCTTGTTGCAGCAACTCTTGGTGGAAACGCTTACGTAACTCTAAGGGCGTTTCCCGCTGTTCATCGATTCCTATGACCACTTGCACCCGTCTTGGGTTCCCGAGCGCGGTAGTTAAGGCTTGCTCAAGCTGCACTATGGCAACATCGGCCGCTAGATGCTTCTGGTTTGGTTTAAGCAGCAACGGCAAAGGATCACTCAAAGTTTGACAGACAGAATTAACCGCCAGTTGCCGCACTCGCCCGCCGATCTCTAAGCTCGCCATCAACTTGTACCAATGTAAATCTAATGGATGGCCGCTAATAGGTTGAGTCGAACTGAGCGCGACTTGTGTCTCCTGCGTGTGTTCCACTGTATTTGACGCATTTGTCAGTGCTGTTGTGCTAGCCAAAGCAAACTCTGAGGCGGGTATTTCTTCTTGACGTACAGCCTGATTTTGAAGTATTTCCGACTTCAAACTTGATGCTGCGACCTGCCCGTCACTCAGGGATAGAGTGTCATCTTGTGCATGATTAGGTGCGTAACTCACGCCTAAAAGCTCTTGAGCATGACTGGCTTGAACATTCTTTATATCAGCAGCTTGCGCGCTCACCGGCTGAACACTGTCAGTCTTATTGCTATCGACTTGCGTCACTTCGATAGATTCAGCTTCAGGCGCTGCCTCCCAAGGCGGACGATCATCTGCAGCGGACGGTTTGACAGGCTTATCAGAGACAATTCCAGTTGAGATGACGACTGAAGATACTGCTTGGTGCAGATCGATAGGCTCAAGATCTAAGTCGAAGTCATCATCAAAATCTATCGCTAAATCAGGGTCTAAATCAGATGCTGGATCAACAGAAAATGCCACACTTGGCTGACTCGCTTCAATTTTAGTAACCGATTTAGGTAAGGTTACACAATGTGATTTAGTGTTTGGCGTCTTAAGTTTTGAGTCCAATGACGACTTTTTTTCATCACCGTCCTTAGCACTTAAGGCGTCAAGATCAGATAGCAGCGAATCCCGCGCCGCCAACACCGCCGAGAGAATATCATCATCGGCTAAAGATGCGGAGGCTAGTGTTGGAATTGGAATTGATGTCTGAGGAGATACTTGAGCAATTAATACTGACTGACTATCAACTGAGCCTTCCATACCTACAGCGCTTTGAATATCAGCAGAATTTTGAACATTATCTAAGTGTTGAACATCATCAGGCACAGCATGAGAGTCAAAGCTGTGATGAAAATCATCGTCATTGTAAGAGCCGGAGGAGAATTCAACATAAGCATCTTGATAGGAATCGAGCGGCGCTGACTCTTGGGCATAAGCTCCCATCGCTGGATAAGAATGCTCGACTTCAGTTCCATAGGGACTATGTTCATCAAGCCCCTTTTGCTCTAGCGTACTATTAGTAAGAGTATGGTTAGCGAGGGAGTCAACAGCAGTGTTTTCATCAACAGTCTTTTGAACAGCACTGTCTTTCTCTGCAATGTCACTACCAACAGCCACAGCGCTTGAACCAACAACCATTTCAGCCGCTGCTGGATTAATAATACTCGACTCGGCAGTTGCCCCAATGAATTCAGGAACTTCACTATTCTGAGCATCTAAACTCGCAACCGATGACTCAATGTCAGCAGCAGCTTCAGTAACTTGAGAAGGCGCTTGAGCGGTTGATACTGTTTGAGTTTGTGGCTCGACCTCAGCATTCACTATCTCAACATTTAAGCTGCCAGCGTTAAATCCCTGACTCTGCGCCTGACTTAGAATCACCGCCTGTTCGGCAATTAATGCCGCATCCGCTTCGAGCTCAGCATCAAGTGCCTGCTCTGCGGTATCGGCAGGCTCAATTAATGCTGTTTTTTTTTCAGCTGTATGTGTTTCAGCAAACTGTTGTTCATTTACATCAGGAGTTTGCGCTGCAGCAGTTGCCGCAACTGGCGTTTGCCCTTCGGGTAAACGGATCTCAGCGACCGCATCAGGCTGCCAACGCTTTACCGGCTTTTCAGGCACAAATGCGACAGCCCGTAACAGCGCCATCTCAAGACCCGATTTAGGGTCTGGTGCATGTGGTAAATCTTTGCGGCCCGTTAATAAAATCTGATAATAAAGCTGCACTTGTTCCGGCTTAAGCTGTTCGGCAAAGGCGCGAATTTGTGCGCTATACAAGGATTGCTGTGCGCAAGCGGGGGCAAATTGGGTCAAGGTAATTTGATGTAACAACTCAAGTAAACTGCGTAGCACTTCTTGGGCATCTGCGCCGTACGCGAGCACTTGGGCACAGGTATGCATTAACACACCAATATCGGCATCGGTTAAGGCGTTAAGCAAGGCAACTACATGCTGCTCATCAATGCTGCCAAGCATGGTTTGCACTTGGCCAAGCATCACATTACCGCCACCAAAGGCGATGGCTTGATCTGTCAAACTCAAGGCATCACGCATACTGCCATTGGCAGCTTTAGCCAGCAGTTTTAGAGCTTCTGCATCAAAGGGAAACAGCTCTTGGGTCAAAATATGATTAAGCTGAGTGCCAATTTCAGCTTGGGTCAGGCTTTTTAAATTAAATTGCAAACAACGGGATAACACAGTCACAGGCAGTTTCTGCGGATCGGTTGTCGCCAGAAGAAATTTAACGTGCTCGGGGGGTTCTTCTAAAGTTTTTAGCAGTGCGTTAAAACTGCTGCGCGACAGCATATGCACTTCGTCGATGAGATAAACCTTAAAACGGCCACGGGTTGGACGATACTGCACATTGTCTAACAGCTCACGGGTGTCATCGACCTTAGTGCGGGACGCGGCATCGACTTCAATTAAATCGACAAAACGGCCTTGAGCGATTTCCACGCAACTGCCGCAAACACCACAGGGAGTCGCTGTCACGCCTTGTTCGCAATTTAAGCCTTTGGCAAAGAGTCGCGCCAAGCTTGTTTTACCGACACCGCGCGTTCCCGTAAACAGGTAAGCATGATGTAAGCGCTGCTGGCTTAACGCATTGGTCAAGGCATGCAAAACATGGCTTTGGCCAACCATTTGATCAAATGTGGCAGGGCGCCATTTTCTGGCTAACACCTGATATGACATGGAACTCCCCAGAGTATGTGATACAAGAGCGGGAGCATGCGCCCCGAGAACTTTGAAAGATAACATGTCATGATTTGACATGCCATCAAACTATCCCAAGGCGCCTTTAGCTGCAGATTTATTCGCCTTCAAACTCACAAAGTTTAACCAACTCAAGCCCTAAAGCGGTTAAACGTGCTTCACCACCTAAATCAGGTAATGAGATCACAAAGGCCGCATGTTTAACTTCACCGCCCAGTTGGCGAATGAGTTTAACGGTCGCTTCAATAGTACCGCCAGTCGCGAGTAAATCGTCAACGACTAGCACTTTGTCATTTGGGTTAATCGCATCGGTATGAATTTCTAGGCTATCGTGACCGTATTCCAGTTCATAGCTTTGGCTGATAGTCGCACGCGGTAATTTACCCGGTTTACGCACAGGTACAAAACCGATACCCAATTCTAAAGCCAACGGAGCACCAAATAAGAAACCACGGGCTTCAGTGCCCACAATTTTGGTAAAGCCTTGACCACGATAATGTTCAACTAACAAGTCGATGGTCGCTTTATAGGCTGCTGCATTCTCAAGCAAACTGGTGACATCTCGAAATAAAATCCCTTCCTTAGGATAATTAGGAATCGTTTTAATGCTTTGCTTTATCAAGGATAAGGTTTCTGTATTCATAGCCATCATATTTGCTTAATAAGTTACTTAATCAATTCACCAACCTAGCGGTGGCGGTATAAAACAAAACGTCCACACTGGGTGGACGCATTGTCGAAAGTCGGACAAAGCTTATGCCGCTTTAGTTTTAGTTGCAACAATCACAATGCACAAGTGATGGAAAGGTTATCAATTTGTGCCTTAGATCAAACCCTGTTGGCACTCAGTTAAATCGCCTCAACAAGAACACGACTAAACTTTCAGTCACAGCACTTGAGCCCATTCAATCACTCAATCATCCCTCTATTTCAGGTATACCTTTAAGATACCAAAGTAGGATCAACGCCATGACAAGCAGCAGACCTTTTACCCAAAGGATAGGGACCACAATAATACTGAGACTAAAACTGAGTGCGCTAACTATTATGGCTTTGCGTTTCAATCCCTTACGCATTGCTCGCTGCTCTTGCCACTGGGTTAAGGCGTCGGCAAACCAGGGATGTGTCATCAACCAATGGTGTAAACGTTCACTCGAGCGGGCAAAGCAGAAGGCAGCAAGCAAGATAAAAGGCACGGTCGGCAATATCGGTAGCACGATACCGACTAAACCTAAGACTAAAGCGGTTAAGCCTAACAGTAAAAATAATCCGCGCTTTAATACCATAGGTTTAAATGCCCTTTATCGAAAAAACAAAAGCCACTCGAAGAGTGGCCAATAGGCTATGCGCTAAAGATTAACGCTCGCTTAAATTAAACCTAAATGCTTTAACCAAGACAGACTTGCTGGCAGAGTCGGCAACAGTAAAACTAAAATAAAACCAATAAAATACAAAAAATTAAATGGGTCTTTGAACGGCTGACTACTCATTACAGCTCCTCTAGTATGTGCAAGTATAAGTGCGCAGGAATCGTACAGTGATTGAGATCACAAAACGGCCGACATTGTAGCGGTTTGTCAAATTAATAAAAACCCTCTAAATGTAGGGTTATTGCATTTATTTCGGCAATTATCCCAACCTTAAGACTGACGTCCGCGCACTATCCCTTTGGCCGCTAATTGCTCGAGTAACTGCATACAACCTTGCTCAATAATCTCTGGCGCCATTTGAGGGTAAGTGATTGTTAACCAATCAACTATCTCTTTAAAACCCGCTTGGCCTTGAGCTTGAAGAAATGCCAGCACCTGTGCGCTTAAGGGATTTAACTGTAAGAAGCACACTTCACAATCGGCATCTTGATAGAAACAAAAAAACACTGGCGTATCGAGTTGTTGCTGCGGACGATAATCCTGACGAATGTGCTGCACCTCAAAATGATACTGCGCTACCCTCGCCGTCTGCGACAAACATAAAGTCTGCGTCGACATTTGCGCTGAGCTGAGTTGAGATTCATCCTCACTCGCCTGTGCGACCGCAACGGCCAACTCTAGCCATTCATAGTGCGCTAATTCGAGCATAAAAACAGGATCATTTGCCGTGGGCTGATATTCCTGCTGTAAAAAATCTAAAAACTCACTCGCTATATCGATAAAAATCGGCGATTGGCAATCATGTTGACTGAAAAAACGCTGCACCAAAGTCAGCCAATCCTCCTCAGAATACAAACTTTTCAGCACGGGGAAGCCGTTCGACACAAATCCCAGCACATTATTAAAAAATAACTCGCGGTAAACCTGCATACGCCGGACATCAGTATCCACGGGCAATGGCGAAGAGGGATCGCGGATATAATCGATAAAGGATTGCTGCACTTGCTTAAAATCCATTAGGCGCTCCTCTTTACGGCATGAGCACTATTTTGGGCATGGGAGCTGGACGCCGCCATTTGATAAGCGTGAATTTGATTTATCTCGAGCAACAATTCAGCGGTTGTCGGCAAATTAAAGTCACGCTCAAGCAAGGTCGGTTTTACCCCATGCAAAGCATAACAGCGCTGTAATAATGTCCAGACGGGATCGTTAATGGCTGCGCCATGGGTATCAATGAGCAGATCTTCAGCTTGTTTGTAGTGCCCAGCAATATGCAGATAAGCGATGCGCTCCGTCGGCATGGCCTGTAAAAAGGCATCGGCATCGTATTGATGGTTTATCGAGTTCACATAGATGTTGTTCACATCCAGTAGCAGTTTACAATCTGCTTCTTGCAGCACGGCATTAACGAATTCAAATTCTGTCATTTGCGCACCTGGAGCGGCATAAAAAGACACATTTTCTAAAATGAGCGGCCGCTCTAGAATATCCTCTACTTGCTTGACCCGCGCCGCCACATGCTTCACCGCAGCGTCGGTAAAAGGGATAGGCATTAAATCATATAAGTGACCTTGCCCTGAGCAATAACTTAAATGTTCGGAATAGACTTGGATTTGATGTAAATCCATAAAGGTTTTGATATTTTTTACAAACGCGAGATCTAAAGGTTCAGGGCTACCAATGGATAAACTCAAACCGTGGCAGTAGAAAGTATGTTGCTCAGTCAACTCACGAAATTGGCGGCCAAATTTACCACCTAAGGTCATCCAATTCTCAGGCGCCACTTCAAAAAAATGAATAGCATCAGGCACCTGTAAACAAAATTTACTGAGCATTTCTCGCCTTAACCCCAGCCCTACCTGTGCCGTATTTTTTTGATCATTCATAAAACCTCACGAACGCTAACCTGTAATAGCTTAAGAATAAAACACAAGAGACCAGCGCTGGCTGGCCTCTTTAGGCTCAATTATCCCAATAACTGCAGGGATAAAACAAACCCGCTTTATTTCACTTCTTTTTTAACGGCTTCGACTTTAGCATCCACTTTTTCGGCGGTTTTCTTCATATCAGCGCCACATTTCGCTTCACCACACTTACCTTCATGGGCCTTATCAGCGGCTTTCTTCATGTCAGCACCGCATTTCGCTTCGCCACATTTCCCCTCATGAGCTTTATCTGCAGCCGCTTTTTTCATCTCAGCACCGCATTTAGCCTCACCACACTTACCTTCTTTGGCTTTTTCAGCGGCGGCTTTCTTCATGTCTGCGCCGCATTTGGCTTCACCACATTTGCCTTCTGAACCGACAATTTGATAGCCCGCATCCATAGCTTCAAAACCAAATGGGTTAGTTTGTGCATTGACAGCAAAAGCTGAACTCATCACAACTGAACCTAACGCTACTGCAACTGCTGTTTTTTTAACTGAATTCATAAATAATCCCTTCTTGTTTATTGAGTAATAATGACCAACAACAGTTTAAGTAGCTGGCTTACAACAAAAGACCTGCCTTATTTCGATTCTATTGCAAAAAATATCACTAAGTCACAGAAATGGTAAAAATATCCTGCTAGGACAATCAGTTTAGCTTGGATTTTATTTATTGGCGTACCTATTCATCCTCCTTCACAAGGCCACTTTGTAACTTAGGGCTGATAAGGTAGAATGCTCGCCCTTTGCAACAGATATGGGTTTACTGCAGTGCGTGTGATTTTGGCTCCAATGGAAGGCGTAGTAGACGCTTTGATGCGTGACATCCTATCGACCATCAATCCCTACGATTTGCTCGTCACCGAATTTGTGCGAGTGGTAGACCAACTGCTGCCTGAAAAGGTCTTTCTCAAACTGTGTCCTGAACTGCTCAACAACGGCAACACCCCTTCAGGTACGCCAGTAAGAGTACAATTGCTTGGTCAAGAACCCCAATGTATGGGCGAAAATGCCCTACGTGCCATTGAGTTAGGCTCACACGGTGTTGATGCAAACTTTGGCTGTCCAGCAAAAATTGTTAACCGCAGTAAAGGTGGCGCCGTATTATTGCAATATCCTGAGAGTGTGCACGATATTGTCAAAGCCATGCGTCAAGCAGTACCAAAAGAGCATGCCGTAACGGCCAAAATACGTTTGGGCTATGAAGATAAGTCACTGTTTATGGAAAACGCCATTGCAGTGTATGAAGCTGGTGCAACTGAACTTGCCATCCATGCGCGCAGTAAAGTCGACGGTTACAGACCGCCAGCCTATTGGGAATACATCACCGAAGTACGCAAACGCTTGCCAATCCCGGTGATCGCCAACGGTGAAATTTGGAACAGTGACGATGCTAAGCGTTGTATCGAAGTCACGGGCTGCGACAGTATCATGATCGGCCGCGGGGCAATTTCATTGCCGAACTTGGCTGATACTATCAAGACAGGAGCCACTCCTTATACTTGGGCGCAAACCTTAGGGCTCATGCTCAGTTATACCCAAAGGGAACTCAATGGCCGTAAGAGTGACTATTATCCAGCCCGGATCAAACAGTGGTTCACCTATCTCAACCGTCAATATCCCGAAGCCGATACCTTGTTTAGGGAACTGCGAGTCTTTAAAACAACGGAAGAAATAGTCCGCGTATTAGAAACGGCGCAACGGAACTTATGCGACGAATAATCGCGACGATATGTGTGATAAAAGGGCTTTTGCCGTAGCACATATAATGCGATAAGAATGAAGTACTTTTTCGATTTTTAACGGCTAAAAAACCGAAAATGTGGCAGATACTTGATCTTTATCATAGTCGTTGATAGTGGAACTATTAGACTGGACGCCTAGAGTCAAATGAAATAGGCGATTTTACGTGAGCACCACCCATATCAGACATGAATTGTCAGAGCTTGAAGCTAATCTAAGGAAAGAAATAGGCGCGCTCCCTCTGTTCCTCGAAGCCATAGGGGAGCATTACGCTAGCCTGAGTCTGACAGAATTAATTGATAAATTGGCTCAGACACCACTGGCTGAACACCCACTATTTTGCCGATTAAATAAACTTGATGCCGCCTTTTGCCAGCTCGACTTAGGTCTCTACGGTCTTTGCTCGGATTGTGAGGCAGAAATTGAAACCGAACGCTTAAGCCAAGATCCCACCGAACAACGCTGCACCTCCTGCGCCGAGCATTATCAGCATGAACACCGCCACGAACTGCGCCTCACGCATTGATAGCGCTCATTCGACATCCAGTAAACTGCCTTATAAGCAAAAAAACCTCCGCAAGCGGAGGTTTGAGTTATCCAGGGAGGGCGGACAACCTAAAACTTCTGGTTTATTCTCAGGTAATACGTTCTACCTAACACATCATATAAACCCACATTCACATCGCGATAATCGGCGTAGGTGTAATAGTTTGGTGTTTCAGCATCAAACACATTATTCACCCCTACTGTGATAGAGCCGTTATAAGCATGGGTATAACCAAACTGAATGTTATGTTTAAAGTAATTATCGTAATCAACATAACGGTCGGTTTCTTCTAACTCGTTGAAATAACTTGCTGATTGACTACCAATATAAACAACTGTCCATGCGGCAGAGAAATCATCGTATTTCCAACTGGTCGCAAAGTTACCGCGCCAATCGGGCGAGTCAGTCGACCCTGCGTAGTCGATCATGTCTGCTTCAGCGTTATCCTGCTTTTTAAAATCAAGCACATGAGTTAAATCCAGTTTGAAATTGAAATCCCCAAAGCCTGTTTCTAAGTTATAAGCCGTAACAAAATCGATACCTGAGGTCTCAACTGTAGCTAAGTTACGAACTCCGGCTTCAATATATTCAATCTTGCCATCTGGACCGCGCGTCACATAGGGAGAAGAACCATTCTTGATTTCATCACGCAGGATATCATCCACATCAATTGACTCAATTTTGTTGTCATAGGTGATTGAGTAATAAGATAACTCCAAGTTCCATGCGTCAGTGACATTCCAAACGCCGCCAAAGGTTAACGAGTTGCCCTCTTCTGCCTCTAGATCAGGATTTCCTCCATACCAGGTTTTATGTTGATTATTAGTCGCACAATATATGGCATCCACGTTACCAGGTTCATTACACCATAAAGAATCAACACCGTTCTCAAAGCTCAAGGATTGAGACGAGAACATTTCGCTCATATTCGGCGCGCGGAATGAGTCACCATAGCTAGCACGCAGTAATAACGTGTCTATAGGACGCCAGCTTAAACCAAACTTAGGCACCACGGCATCGAAGGTCGATGAATTAACAACTTCCCCCTGAGGCCCTGTGAGAGTTCCTTCCTGCTCATAGCGCTCATAACGTACTGCGGCAGAAAACTCAACATTGGCAGGTAAGCCTACTTGGAGTTCCAAATAAGCGGCACTACGGTCACGCGTGGCATCCACATCATCCCCCCCCGAACCGCCGGAGATAATACCCGCGGCCGATTCTGGATCACTGGTTTGCTTAAACTTGATCATTTCATATTCAAGACCGCCGACCATAGCGACCGAAAGATCACCGTCATCGAGCAGTAAGGTCGAAGCAAGACCATCCAATTGAGTACTTTCAAATTTTCCCTGATAAACCCCAGTATGCGCAGCTTTACGATACAGATCTGTCATCTGTTGATCCCACTGCTCATAACTCATTCCAGAGGTATTGAAAATATCATATTGCTCTGAATCAATTTCTTGCTGAATAATATCGTCATTGAGTAAATTATAATTAAAACTATTTGTCGTCGATGTTGCGTGCTGGGCATTTAATTCCCAGTCGATACCATTCCCTGAATCAATTGCACCAACAAAGCCACCTAGAATATCAAAGTTGTTAGTTTCAGTTAATGTATCTCGCTCGCCAAGTTGCGCACCTCGCATAGAAATCACTAATTCTTCACCAACTGGGTTAAACTTATTATCGGCACTCATCACAGGGGTATTCGTTGATACTGGCGTACCCGCATAACGGGTTTCAGTTTCTGCTAATGAAGCAGAAGCACGGCCTCGGAATTTTATATTTTCTGAAATCTCATAGGAGAAATTAGATAACAGCGAATTACGGGTTTGATCGCCAAATAACTTAGTGACATTGCCATGATTATATAAACAACGACCATCACCTGAGTCTATGGTATTTTCCGTTTTTTCACATATATCTGAATTACTATACCAGCTACCATTGCCTGGTCCATATTTACCGTTTGGTACTGAGCTATATCCACTATATGCATTATAACTTGAATCGTCCATTCGCCAAATATCACGATCCATTACCGCTTTAGTATCATAATATTCATAGGTTAGCGTGATATTGCCTTTATCAGTATTAAAGCCCGTTGCAAGTGATAAACGGTTGGCATCGCCTCCTTCAACACTTGGCTGCTCAGTGCTGTAATCGAGTTGAAACCCTTCAAACTCCTTCTTAGTGATAATGTTTATCACGCCCGCAACCGCATCGGAACCATATACTGCCGAGGCGCCATCGCGCAGGATTTCAATACGCTCCACGATAGCCATAGGGATAGAAGATGTATCGGCCACAGAGCCAGAGCTCGAACTCGTGCCCGGCATACGGCGTCCATCTAATAACACTAATGTCGCAGACGCTCCTAAACCACGTAAATTGACATCACTGGTTGAGCTTGCTCCTGATCCATAGCCAGAAATACCACGCCAAGAACCAAAGCTGTTTATCGCAGAGTTATTCAATACGTCAGCAACGGTTTTTTCACCCGTCATGGCAATATCCGCAGCATTAATGACAGTCACGGGTGAAACAGTTTCCATATCAACTTGTTTAATACGAGAACCCGTCACTTCAATGCGTTCAACTTTCGCATTTTCTTCTGCTGCATTTCCCACTGCAGAAAAGCCTATTCCAGAAAAAACCACACTGCTTGTCGCCACTGTAATTAAACTAGTACGAACGGCTTTGGCCGTTAAACTTAAATAGCGCATTAATCTCTCCTTGAGGTAAATAAAACCCTATGTTTGTTATTTTTATATTTGGCAAGCGAACTCTATTTCGCTGTAGGGATAATGTTAATGCGCAACATCTAAGTCAACCATTAAAAACAATTAATCTCAAATTAAAACAAATTGACACAAAATAAATCAACTTGAATATAAGATATTCGGATATACATCATGGAGTTAAGCAATACAGACCTGTTGAATATATTAAATATTTAATTTGATACAATAAATCTCAATTGTTAACCAAAAGAACACCGAGAAACTCACGCCACAAATGAACCAAAGTGTATCAAAAATAAAACGCTGAATATTAATTTACACTTAGTTCAATATTAATTAACAATAAAAAATGCCACTCATTTGAGTGGCATTAATATTGAAACACTGAGTAATGATTGATTACTTAAAGTTGGCAACCTTCAACACTTTTTGAGTTCTCATAAACAATATCGCCTACAGGATTGTAGTCAGCAGCTTTAATCACTTGTTTCTCTTTCAAGAAAGAATAGAGTAAATCAGCATCAACAAAACCCGTTTGAATTGGGCTGGTTAGTTTAGGATAACCGTCACCACCCGCAGCATTAAAGCTAGGTACAGTGAACTTATAAGTGGCTGTTGGGCTAAAATCCTTGCCGCCAATGTCGCTGATGTTGGCTGTTTTAGCCACACAGTCAATGGTCATTTAACCGCCTGTAATTTTGCATAGCAGTACTATCGAAAGGTTAATCAGTTACGCGTGAAAGTTAACACTTACACCAACTACGACTCACACATCGCTAAAGTGAAATACCCAGCAAATATCAATACTTATTTTTGATAACTAGCAGAAGTATTTTATAAGCAACGTACTACAGAATTGAAACTACCTCCATAAGAGGTAGTTTCAATTGAATAAAAAAACAGCTAGTTAACTAGCTGTCTTTTAATCTATATCGTTGCGATATAACTTAAGTTTATGTTCAGCACGAACTTATTTACAGTTAGGTACAACCACGCCATTTTTAAGATGAACGACTTTACCAGCCACAGGCTCGTAATCGGCAGCCTTAATCATAGGATTTTTTTCAAAAAACTCACGTAGAACAGCAGCGTCGGTTTGCTGAGTATTTAATACATCAATCTTAGGATAGCCATCACCACCGGCAGCACTAAAACTAATAACAGAAAAACTGTACTCCTTAGTAGGTGAGAAACCGAGGTTATTAATATCACTTATATCAGCAGTAGCAGTATCGCAATCGATTGTTACACTAATATTGCTTAGCTGGGCATAAGCTCCTCCCGTCAAAGTACCTACTTTGCCAAGATAAGCAGCCACTTCGCTACCCGCCATAGTAGCCTTAGTTACAAAATTACCAAAAGGTTGTACTTTCAATACGTCACGATAGCTCACATCACCAGCTGCGATTGAATCCCGTACACCACCTGAATTCATAACACCAAAATCAGCATTGACTAAATCATCAGTTCTGTAAGCTTCACCCAATAAGTGACCTAAATTAGTTTGCTGAATACGAACAACATTACGGTCTCCCTGAAGTAAGCCATCCGTTTTTGAAATTATTACATCCAGCAATTCTTGACCTTTTTGCTGATATGGATAAAGTATTGATTTTACAACAGGATCCTCAGGAATAAGTGTGCCAGCTAGAACACTCTTATCATTCTCATCTTTCACCAATAAATTAATTGGAATTAAGTCATAACTAACCAAATTCAGTTTACCATTGAACATTTCAAAATCAGCACGGCCAACATACTTACCCCATTCATGGGCTTGCATGATCCAAGTACCATTTTGTTGGTCTGGAGCACAATCATTACCAGGTTTGAAATCAGCATAGGTTTTATTATCAGTACCCGGTTCCATACACACTGGGTTCTGTGAATGACCACCAATAATAGCCTGTAGTTTACCTTCAGCGACTGAACGTGCTAATAACACATCACCAGGTGCTTCGGAACCATGCTTACCATCGGCGTAATGCCCCATATGAGTAGTCGCAAAGACCAGATCCACTTTTTCATTTGCTTCTATATCTTTAAGGTTTTTTTGGATCTCTTCTTGCGGATCAGCAAAATAGATACTGCTAATATTTTCTGGGTTCACCAAGTGGGCGGTATCTTTAGTCGTCAAACCAATAACAGCAATTTTAAGACCGTTAACATCAAATATGCGGTAAGCATCAAATAAACGTTCGTCAGTTACCTTACCATCTTTATCTTTAATATAAATGTTTGCAGCCAGCATAGGGAAGTTTGCCAACTTTGCTTGCATCTCAAGCACATTTAAGCTTTTATCAAACTCGTGGTTACCCACTGCCATTGCATCATAGCCGATTAGGTTCATACCGATAAAATCTGGCACAGCATTTTGCATATCAGACTCTGGCACACCTGTATTAATATCACCGCCAGACAATAATAAAACTTCACCACCTTTGCTTTCAACTTCATTACGAATTTGGTCAATCAAAGTTTTACGAGCAGCCATCCCATACTCGCCATTACTATTTTGCCAGAAACGGCCATGGTTGTCATTGGTATGTAAAACGGTAAACGTTTTACAAGCACTTCCCGCTTCAGCACACGTTGTTGGAACTTTATCGTCATCACTATTATTACAACCCGCAAGTGCAGCAAGAACAGCAGTTGCAACTAATCCTTTAATAAGCATATGTCTCATTACATCAACCCCTTGATTTTAATTATTTTATCATAGAAAGATTGCCGTGAACTCCATCAAGTTCAGCGTCACGGATAATAGCAAATAATAAAGATAAATTGTGTCATTTTTATTAAAAACTTGACATTTATATGAAATTTGGCGGGCATTTTAAGAAGGATTTGTTTCATATAAAAAATAAGCTGAATGACTGATTTTTATATATTTAGAGAATACAAAATAAAAATAGAATAAATGGATTTTAATCGTTTGTTATAAATAACTTAGGAAATATGAAAAAACATCGCGATTGTTCCTTTAAAAAAACAAGCATGGGTAAATTCCAACTTACCGCATGCTGCTTTTATCAGCAATTAGACTTATCTACATTTCAAATCGCTGTAATAACCACTTAGAAATCGCTTTCAATTGTTCAGGAATGACAGAATGTGGCATAGGATAAGTCTGCCACGTAACATGATAGCCGCCCGCCGTTAAGGCTTCTTTTGCTAACATTCCAGCGGATAATGGTACAACATCATCCTGTAGACCGTGTTGCTGTAATATGGGTGTATTGCGATTCGCCACACTTAATTCAGCGGGTAACACATCGCCCGTCGGCAAATAGCAAGACAACGCCATAATCCCTGCAAGTGGCTCAGGGAAACGCAGTCCAGAGAATAAACTCATTACTCCACCCTGACTGAATCCCGCTAATACGATACGTTGACTCGCAATACCCGCCGCGATTTGTTCATTAATTAATGCGGCAACCCTTTTTTCCGACTCAAGCACGCCTTGCATATCGGCTCTGTCATGCAAATCCATGCTTTTAATATCGTACCAAGCGCGCATAACGTAGCCACCATTAATGGTCACGGCTTGCTCTGGTGCATGGGGAAAAATAAATCGAATAGCATGATCTACAGGTAAGCCTAATGCAGGCACTACGGGAGCAAATCCGGCCCCCGAATCCCCTAATCCATGTAACCAAATAACCACAGCCGTAGCAGGAGTCTTAGGTTCGACAACAATACGCTCAAGAGAAACTGACATACTAAAAATTCCCAATTCGATATTAAACACTCATCAACTAAAAAATGATGATAAATCTATACGTTAAACACTCATCACCACTCGGGCACAGGTTATTCAGCATCCATGCCCAGCACATCTTGAATCGCACGTAACTGAGCATTTGAGTCCAATACTAAGCTCCAACGTACACCGCCACCATCGGCGATCAGCATAGGAGGCTGACGTCTCAAGCCGATATCCTCAGCACTCGCTTGCAGTACGATACTGGCAACGTTGAGGCGCACTTGAACCTCAAACTCAGTAACGATTAACTTACCCTGCGCAAAATCTAACACCATTATGATAACCGCCCTATGTGAAAACGCCGTCATCATAGCAAACTTGTGCTCTTTTACCGATGGCATTTCCTGACCAACATCCAAGCCATTAAAGTTTGATTACATTTGAGCTAACAGTGAGATAACAAATCCAGTGAATTATCAGGTAAACTTTTGCGCTATATAGAGTGGGTTAACAGAAAACCAAGCTGAATTGATGGTCTTATCACCCCAAACTCGAACTAACATACTTCATCATTAGGCTACTATAAATAATGCTTTCACTTCGTCGAACCGTCCTTTGCAGCACCCTAGTCTTTGCCCTGCAACTACTTCCCTGCACTTATGCCAATAGCGCTCCAAATACCTTAACCACTGAGCCTACTGCCACTGTTGTACAAGCTGATACGCAGCAGAACCAAGATGCACTGACCTACGCCAATTACACTGAAGTCAGCGTGAGTCATTTGGAACTAGCCCTTATAGTCGATTTTAAGCAAAACCGCTTATCCGGTGAAGCCACCCTCGATTTAGCTTGGCATAAGGCGGGGAAAGAACTCATCTTAGATACTCGAGATCTGACGATTAACAGCGTAAGTGCTTTAAATACAGCTGGGGAATGGCAAAGCGTGCCATTCACGTTAGCCAAAGCGGACGCTGTAAAAGGCACCGCGCTAACCATCAAACTTGCTGATGAAAATAGTCAAAAGGTCAAAATCAATTATCACACATCGAATAATCCGTCTGGTATTCAATGGTTAACCCCTGAGCAAACCCAAGGTAAACAGTTACCTTTTATGTTCAGTCAGAGTCAGGCGATTCACGCCCGCAGTTGGATCCCACTGCAAGATACGCCAGCCGTTCGCCAAACCTATAGCGCAACAATTACTGCAGATAAAGCCATCACTGTGGTCATGAGTGCCGATCGCAAAACCCTGTCGAGCACTCAGACCCAATTCACTATGCCGCAGGCTATTCCAGCTTATTTGATTGCTATTGCGGCAGGACATTTAAAGTTTTCTCCCTTAGATAACATCTCGGGCATTTGGGCTGAGCCAGAGATCCTCGACAAAGCGAGCCAAGAATTTGCCGACACGCCAGAAATGATCAAAATCGCGGCTAAACGTTATGGCGATTACCCTTGGGGACGTTATGACTTGCTTATCTTGCCACCAAGTTTCCCCTTTGGCGGCATGGAAAACCCGCGTTTGTCTTTTATTACACCCACAGTGATCGCGGGTGATAAAAGCTTAGTGAGCCTCATCGCCCACGAACTTGCGCACTCGTGGTCGGGTAATTTAGTGACGAATGCCACTTGGCGCGATCTCTGGCTTAATGAAGGTTTTACGACCTATGTTGAGAATCGCATCATGGAAGACCTCTATGGCCGTGACCGAGCACTGATGGAGCAAACCATCGGCTACTCTGAATTGCTTGCCGAGCTTGCAGAACTTACTTCTGCCGATTCAGTGCTACATCTCAATCTCGGTAAACGTTCGCCCGACGAAGCCTTCAGCGGTGTCCCTTATATAAAAGGCCAGTTGTTCTTAATATTTTTAGAGCAAAAATTTGGCCGTGAACGCTTCGACACTTTTGTGAAAAGCTACTTCAATCATTTTGCATTTCAGAGTATTACTACGGCGCAATTCCGTGAATATTTATCTTTGAATCTATTAAACAAATATCCCCATCTTGTCAGTGAAGGTGAAGTGGATACTTGGATTGAAGGTCAAGGTTTACCGTCATTTCTTGTGCCGCCTAATTCCCACGCCTTCGATGATATCGATACCCAAAGACAAACTTGGCTCGAGGGTAAACTCAGTGCAAGCGAGTTGAAAACCAGCACTTGGACAGTCCACCAGTGGTTAAGATTCATCAATGAAATGCCAAGGATCAATCTAGATCAAACCAAACTTGCCGAGCTAGATAAGGCGTTCCATTTTACGGGCACTGGCAACAGTGAAATTGCTTTCGCATGGTATTCACTCGCCCTAGACAACGGCTATTACGCAGTACTACCCGCATTAAAACAACACTTAACCCATATTGGCCGCATGCGCTTAATCGTGCCTTTATATCAAAAGCTAGCAAGCTCTGATAAATACGACTGGGCCAAGAGTGTCTATCTCAAGGCTCACAGCGGCTACCATCCCCAAACCCAAGCAAGCCTAGATATGATGTTTGCCGACAAACCACTCGAGCATGAACATAGCCATTAGCGAGATAAAGAGCCATTAGCACCATAAAAACAAAAAGCCCAAACCTAGGTTTGGGCTTTTGCTATTTAATCTTTAGCCTCGATTCATTCAACTCATACTGAACTTATACTCCACTCACATTGAGTCAGATAAAAGCCAAGTTCGAAGCCGAGCCCGAAGCCTAAAGATTAGTGGTGATGACCACCTGCACCATGGGCATGACCGTGGGCGATTTCTTCATCACTCGCATCACGGGCACCTACGACTTCAATATCAAATGTCAGTTCGCGGCCGGCTAATGGATGGTTTACATCCACAGTCGCCATAAACTTACCCATTTTAACGATAGTCACTTGGCGCTGACCTTGGTCGGTATTAACCACTGCTGTCATGCCTGGTTTCCACACAGTCGCACCCAGTAAATGCTTAACTGACACACGTTGGTGTGCGTCAGCATCCGCTACACGCTCACCGTAGGTTTCAGCGGCAGGCAAAGTCACAGTGAACTTTTCACCTATAGCTTTACCGTTTATCGCGTTTTCTACACCTGGCATCATGTTGTCATGACCGTGTAAATAGGCAATCGGATCGCGACCTTCGTTCGTCTCGATCACTTCACCTTTCTCGTCGCGCAGTGTGTAGTTAAACTGCACAACCATATCGTCTTTAATGCTCATCGAATATCCTTTGATTTTCTTCGATTTCAATTGTGGGCCGAGCTTAACAAAACTGCGCTTTTCACTCCACTTTTTTATCCGGCCTCAAAGCACTCAAAACCCGCAGCGAGCGCTCTTTGGCTACAGTAGCTACAGTAGCTACTGTAACTAAAGTGATAATCCTAAAGCGGTAAACACCTCTGGGCTTGGGAAGCCATCGGCAATCATCTGTTTGCTACGTTGAAAGGCTTGCAACCCTGCCATAGAGTTACGTCCCAACACGCCATCAGGCTTACCAACATCAAATCCAGCCTCGTTCAGTTTTGTTTGCAGTTGCTTTACTTGCTCGCGGCTTAAGCGTGGTTGCTCAGGCGGACTGACCGTCAAGGGTTGTCCACCATTAATACGATCGGCTAAGTGCCCAACCGTAATGGCATAAAATTCGGAGCGATTCCAACGCATGATCACATTAAAATTCTCATAACCTAAAAAGGCTGGGCCTGTGTGTCCCGCAGGCAAATACAACGCAGCTTGAATATCGACGGCAGGCAAAGGTTGCCCATTCGACTGTGTTACATTGAGCGCAGCCCATTCCGATAACGACAAGGGCTGTTTCGCACCTAAATGACTGTAACTAAAATCCTTTGGCAACAAGACTTCACGCCCCCAACGCTGATTACGCTGCCAACCTAAGTGCTGCAAAAAATTCGCGGCAGAAGTGAGCGCATCTGTGGTGCTATTCCATAAATCGGCCTTACCATCGCCATCGCCATCGACCGCATATTTGGCATACGCAGAAGGCATAAATTGCGTATGTCCCATAGCACCTGCCCATGATCCCACCATAGTGTCATCATCGAACTGATACTTTTCTTTCAATTTTAAGGCTTGCATCAGCTCTATGGTGAAATAATTGCTACGGCGTGGCTCACAAGCCAAAGTCGCCAGCGAATTCAATACCGACATTTTGCCTTTATAGGAACCGTAGTTCGTTTCCAGTCCCCAAAAAGACAAGATATATTGCGGCGGAACGCCGTATTTTTGCGCTAATTGATTAAGTAAGACACTGTGCTTTTGCAGTAAACGGCGGCCTTCATTGACGCGCCATTCGGTCGCGCGCTTACTGAAATAATTATCAAATGTCTGGCTGAATTCGGGTTGCTGTTGGTCCAGCTCAATCACTCGAGGGACAAATTTCAAGTTCGCAATGGTAGAGTTTATCGTCGCCTCAGACAGACCTTCTGCACGTGCTCGCGCTTGCAGTCCAGTCAAGCACATTGGAAACGCCTCAGCATTAGATTGTACGCTAGCACTGATATCGGGTATTTGATTGATTTCAGCAGCTATGCCACTTGCGTTAGAGCTGGTTGCATTAGCACTGGCACTCGCCGTTGGCGCACTTGAACAGGCACTCAGACTGACACAGGCGGCAATACTCGCAAACAGATAAGTTAACCCTTTAATTTTAATCAAATCAACAACTCCAATATTTGATCTCACAACAATCACACTGTTGTGGCTAAACACGACAATATTCCGTCTTCAAGAGGGAATTGCCCTAGAGAGATATTCGCCTTGGCATAACGAGTGAAAGGTTAGAATCCAAAACACCTTTAACGGCCAAAAGCATAGAAGACACGTTTCTCCGCTACGTAAAGCCCCTATCTGAGCCACATTTAGTCAGTAAAACAGCCTGTACCAAGGCGACTCATTACCAATAATCCTGACCCATAGTGACACGTAACACAATCCTTATCGCCATAAATACCTTGCGGCATAGGTTTATTGCTCAGTTATCCAACACAAAAAAAATCTTAACAAAGAATCCCTTGGTATCGCAGCACGTTACCGTATAATGGATAAGTTAACAGCACACATCAAAGAGACCTATCATGACTGAAATCAATGCGGCTTTGGCTGGCTTTATCAAAAATGTAAAACAACATCAGACGCTTTGGGGTCTAATGGATGAAACTGGCGAAGGCTGGGTCGTTTGTGATTCTTCAGAATTTGAAGACACAGATGTGATGCCATTATGGTCAAATGAAGCTACTGCAAAATCCCATTGCAGCGACGAATGGCACGACTATCAACCCGTTTCTATTTCATTAGAAGAATTTCTAGAATATTGGGTCTCAGATCTAAACGACGATGGTGTATTGATCGGTGTTGATTGGCAAACCGATGAAGATTGTCTTGAACTTGATCCGATTGTTTTAGCAAAAGATTTGGTTGATGTTGAAGAAGTTTAATCGCTTCAGTATGCCATTGATGACATCAAGGACTGAGGTGCTCATTCCTTGATGTCTGCTATTCCGCTTATCGATATTCCCTTCGACAAACGCCATACTTGCTGGTTTTGTGGCGAACCGAGCCATCAACGCTTCGAATATATCGCACACACACATACACCACATGCTTCGTTAGCTGTGCCCGCCTGCAGCGAATGTTTGCGATTAGCCAAACAACATACTCTTAGCTCCATTTGGGATTGTCGTATGGCCGTCAAAGATGCTCTGATGCGTATTTATGCGAAACACCTCGCCATAGGGATTAATTGGACCGAAGAAGAGCTTGCTGAGTCCGAATTCTCCTGCAAAGTGTTTGAAGGTTTTAAAAAAAGTGCTTGGATGATGTACCAAATTGCCCGCGACCGTATCAATGCGCCCAGTTGGCCACTGGTATTAGAGGGCGAAGAAATTGACGACCAAGGTTATAACGCAGGTTTTGAATTCGATGGCGTGACTTTTAATTCAGTCAATGCCGCTATCCAATACTATTCGACGCAATTCACTTTAGATCCACAGTTTTTTGCCGAACTGGTAAGCCTCGTCGGTCGAGCAAGATTCAACTATGCCTTAAGGCTCGCCCGTATCCATATCGCCGCCGCCAAAGAAATGAAGCGCCAAGTATTACACGATGTAGCAGCCGAATTAGCGTTATAACCACGCATGTTACAGGTAGTGGGTTGGCAGATGTTTGCAGAAAAGCAGTTAAAAAAGTAGCAGTTGAAAGAATGTGATTCAAAGACCGTATTAAAAACTGTTATTAAAGCGTTAATTCAAAGCACTAAACCTACCGATGATCGACTCAAGGTCAATCACCGATAGTTCGAATCTCAAAATGCGATCAGTGATTGATCACTTGTCTTAATCTTTCTTGCACCACTTCCACCAGCAAATCCGGTTGGAACTTAGAAATAAACTTATCACAGCCCACTTTTTCAACCATGGCATGGTTAAAACTGCCACTCAACGAAGTATTTAAGGTGATGAATAAATCCGACATAGCTTTATCGCTACGCACTTCAGAAGTGAGCTTATAACCGTCCATTTCGGGCATTTCGGCATCGGTAATCATCATCAATAATTCTTTGGCAACTTGTTTACCTTCATCACGCCATTTCTGCAATAACGTCAGTGCTTGTAAGCCATCAGATGCCTCAATAATTTCGATACCCAGTTGGCCTAACGTTTCACGCACTTGACGTCTGGCGGTCGATGAATCATCCACAATCAGAATTTTTCTACCTGGCATTTCATGGACTAAGGTTTCGTCGAGTACACCTTCAGATAAACGGATATCGTAGTGAATGATCTCCGCCAAGACTTTTTCTACGTCGATAATAGACACTAACTGCGACTGACCTTGATGCTCTATGCGAGTAATTGCCGTTAGATAATTATTACGTCCAGCCGTTTTCGGCGGCGGCATAATATCGCTCCAAGTCATGTTGATAATGTGTTCAACCTTACCGACTAAGAAACCCTGCACACTACGGTTATATTCTGTGATGATCATATTGGCATCTTCGTTAGGCGGCACGGGCTTAAACCCTATGGCCGAACGTAAATCAATCACGGGGATGGAAATCCCACGAATATTAGCAACACCAGAAATATGCGGATGACTACCCGGCATCGCATTCAAGGGAGGAAGCTTGACGACTTCTTTGACTTTAAAGACGTTAATGGCAAATAACTGCGTGGAATTAATGCTAAAGAGCAACAACTCAAGTCGGTTCTCACCAACGAGTTTGGTACGCTGATCTACGGTTGCAAGTACGTTTGCCATAATGCTGCTTCTCTACTCTTGAGGAAAATCCTTTCCCCACATGCGACGGATTAGCTCAAATTATAGCGGTAAACTCCCATGAAGAACCATGCCGAGAGTCTATTTTATCTAAAAATTACAACCACTCTCGCAAAGTTCGGCCATAAACTTCGTTTAGCGCATCTCAGATATCTGCATCCCTAAGCTGATATCTTCAGATAATACGCGGCATTGCTAATATTTGGTCTTAGTGTTAACGCTATCATTTAATCCTAACGATTCAATTTAGGTTAAGCATCAACTCTAACGCCTAACGCCTAACGCCTAACGCCTAACGCAATATTTTCTGGGCGAGCACCATACCCGCAAGATTAAAGGCATTTCTATCGCGGACAATCTCAAATCCCAGCTGGCGCAATACCGTTAACAACTCACTATGATTAAAGCGATTCTGTTGTGGATGCTCAAATAAGCGCCGGCTCAATGGGTTACAAATTGCGGCACGATATAAATCCTCTATCACAAAGTATCCGTTCGGTTTCAGCACCCTTACAACTTCCTTAATGGCCGCTTGCCACTCTGGAATATGGTGGAATACGGCAAAATCAAACACCATATCAAACTCGCTATCGGCAAAGGGTAAACATGTTGCATCAGCAACCGAGAAACTCAGCCCTTTTAACCCTTGCGGCCGAGATTGCCAACAGGATTGTGCGGAGGCAACCATGTCAGGGTCGATATCCACGGCCGTGATATGTCCCGCGCCAAAATGTTCGCGGATCAACTGAATGCCGTTACCAAACCCACAACCTATTTCTAATGCGCGTTCGCACAAAGCCATAGGTTTTGGCATCATAGAGGTCAATAAGGGCGCTTCGAGATGATTTTGTAGCCAAAAACGTAATGGATGCTGAACGATCTTTTTCTCAAATGGATTTAATTTCATGCCATCCTCTCACTATGGGTAAACTACTGTTGAATAATTTTACTGATCGAACTGCCATTATGGTACGTAATGATAGGAACATAAGTTCACCAGAGGCCACGATGAAATTACCTCTTTTTCCATTACCCATTTGTTTATTGCCCGAAGGTTACACGCAACTGCGGGTATTTGAACCTAGATATAAGCGCTTGGTCGCCGAATCATTAAAGTCAGGCCAAGGCTTTGGCTTATGTATGCTTGAAGAGGATGGTAAAACCATTCAGCCCATAGGCACCTTAGTGCATATTATTGATTTTGAAACCTTACCAGACGGACTATTAGGGATCAGTATTCAAGGTTCAAAACGCTTTAAACTTGATAAAATCAGTGTCGAAGCTGATGGTTTAAAGCGCGGAGACGTCAGTTTAATCGACAATTGGCCTGCTGTACGTATTGCGACCGATGAACGTTACTTGAGTCAAATGTTACAAAACATTCTTAAGGAATATCCGCAACATCTCAAGCACTACCAAACAGAACAGTTCGATGATATCGCTTGGGTCTGCCAGCGCTGGCTAGAAATATTACCCGTACAAGCATCCGAAAAGTACACCTGCATTAATGCCTTAGATCATATTATGACCCGAGATCTATTGCGCGCCGTCATTAAATAATACTGTGAATGATCCTTTATTTAAGCCACTTCGTATTGATTGAAAGTTTGACAGCAAAACTGGGCTCAGAAGTGCAACACACTTCTCAATTTTGTCGTTACTGATATCACACTCAGCACTCACGACTGCGATAAGAGCGAAAATAATGGAAAATATTCAATCACAAAGCAGGCAAACTCGGTATCATGTCCCAATCACGTCTCTGACTAATTCGGCTATGGATAACGAAATTCCAGCTTCCCAAACCTGCGAGCCTCAAGCGGATGCTTTAATCACGTTTATGCTACAAGTAGCAGACAACCGAGACAGAGCCGCCTTTGGTCACTTATTCCAGCATTTCATGCCCAAGATCCGAGCATTTGGTTTACAAAGACTGAATCAACAAGGGTTGGCGATGGATTTAGTACAAGAAACCATGACCAGCGTTTGGACTAAGGCTCATCTATATAATGCAGAAAAAGGGTCAGTGACAACTTGGGTGTTTACCATTATGCGTAATCAATGTTTCGATATGCTTAGACGGGTACAACACAATAGAGAAGATACTTTCGGTGATGATATTTGGCCGCTGTGTGATGCGACCATGGCTCAGGACACACTCACTGATCACAAGTTGACGGCTAAATTACTCCAACATCTTGATGCCCTTCCCATAGCACAAAGACAAGTTGTGCAAGGCATTTACATGCAAGAACTCACTCAACAAGAGCTAGCCGATGCCCTAAAGGTACCAATAGGGACCATAAAGTCCCGTTTAAGATTAGGGCTAGAAAAGTTGAAAAGTTTCTTGGAGACACACAATGATTAAACATCATCCCCAACAAGAATTACTCGTCAGCCATGCCAATGGGAACTTACCTTTATCAATGGCGATAGCAATATCCGCACACTGCGACCTATGTGAGACTTGTCGAGAGCAGCTTGCCCTATTCACAGAACAAGCTGCAAATTTAGCATTAAATCCTGATAGCAGTCATGCTGCAAATGATACGGGCGAAGAGTTGATGCACAGAGAGTATGTTGAGGTGCAACACTCAGGCGGCAATCAAGAATCGGCATTGGACATTGACGCTATGATGGCGCAAATCATGGCTCAACCGGCAGCGACAAATGTGCCTAATAACGCCCCTATCGATGTCGACATAAAGCAACAGAATTACACTGTGCCCTCGGTGTTTCGTCAGCATTTGGCCCGTCCATGGCAAATATTAGGCAAAGTCAGTCGCATGCGTTTTGATGTCGATGAAACGAACACCCGCGCTAGCCTATTGCATATAGATGCCCAAGGTGAAATCCCCCAACATACCCATAAAGGTTATGAACTAACACTATTACTAGCCGGGGAGTTTTCCGATCTAAATGGTGACTATGTGCCTGGTGATTTTATCGTGCTCGACGGCCAACACCATCACTCACCGAAAACCATTAACGGTTGCTTATGCTACACAGTATTAGATGCACCGCTGCATTTTACCAAAGGTCTGAGTAAGCTACTCAATCCCATAGGTGAACTGATTTATTAAACCTTTTGACTGAGTTTTTAAACAACAGCAAACGCATAGATTCATTTATAAATTCAGTTTAATAATTCCATTACATAAATGACTATGATTAATCCCATTAAAATGACCTATTTTAGTGGGATTTTTTATAACATTTACCTATAAAACGGCAATATTAACCTTAGTCAATTACCACAAAAATAAAAACGAACCCATAAATAGGCCTGGCAATTCCTCTTTAAATCAAGTAAATGGCCACAAAAAACACACTTTAATTCAACATTGGCAAATAAATAATGACATAGAATAAAAATTAAACTTGCATAAGCCATTTTTATTGATATACTGCACGTCGTTTTGAGATACACCTTGTTGTTTACCTTTTTAACCCAGCCTGATATTTAGCAATCAGAGTTCGGTCCTCATAAAGAAAGCCTACTACAAGCAAAACCCCATAAGCTCAATCATTCGATATCACTAAAATCATGTGGTTATGTCTGTGAACTTACCGTTCTCCTTGTTGTCATAGTATTGTCATTAAGCTATGGTCAACTGGTTGAATCGAGTTATTCCATTGACGTAATCGACAACATGAAATATTTATCGATTAAGCATCTCTTGATTAATGAATCAAAGATGGGGTAACCTCGATACTCAATAGAACGAATCTTTCGCACAATTGCTAAGGATATTTTATAGTTACAACTATCTCACCTATGGGTGAATTAACAAAAAGGAGTGTGGCATATGTCATACAAAATTAATGGACATGAAATTACAGTGAACTTCCCTGTAGATTCAATCTCAGTAAATAAAACCTCAATTGCTTTTACCGATCGTCAAGGTAAAAACAGACAGACTTTTTCTAAACGTACAGAAGCCATCAGCTTTATGAAATGGTTATTGTCCGCGAACAAATAAGTCAAAAAGTAAGTAAAACGATAAGTTAAAAATTAATACCGCAGTACCCGTTTACTCAAGTGTATTTAATCGGTTTCCATTATCTTCGCAGTACCGAGCACTTAAGTAGACTGATAGCCGAATGTCACGAACACGCTATCCTTTTTTACGTCATTATGACGAGCACATTTGGTTCAGGCTGTATCTCTCTCACACAGATACCTGCCGAACCAAATGAGTCAAATGAGTCAAATCCAGCGTTAGATCACCTCTTTCCATTGCAGCATCCGCTAATATTCATACACATGAATACTGTTCAGCACATCATCTATGCCAAAACCCAATACTCAAATTGCCATGCAAACCTTGATAAACCAGATCAAAGAGACTATTCCACTCAATTTAGAAGAAGCACAACTGTGCCAGGGACAATGTTTAGGTTGTTCGAAGAAAATGCTGGAAATGTTAGATGCCGAAATCAGTTATTGGCAATTTAGTGAGGTGACGCCTAGCCTAAAAGATTTAAAAAACCTCGAAAACATTGGCCGTCGTACCTATAAAATTCTTAAACGGAACCAGTTACTGTCTTAATCGCTTGTATTTGCATTTGACTATTTATGGGGCGTTTTACTTACGCGACTTAAAATAAATTCAAAACTTAACTGACAATATGACCCTAATAGAAATCACATTGCCAGTTTTATCTTCGCTATTGTCGATAGCCGTTAAAAATCACAAATCGATAGGCTCAACTTCTAGACTCTGCCAACCTTGCGCGAATATCTGCCAAAGAATATTCCGTTAATAGTTCACCATCGGCAAATACGGGGACAAACTCGCAATTGTTGACATCTTGCCAGCTGGCTTGATCTTTAAGATAAAATTGACCCTGCTCATCTTTAAATACCGCCACTAAACCCTTAGCGGATTTTTTAGTGCCATCATCTGTTTTAGGATCTTTAAATATTTCTCTGTCTTTACCATCAACTTTCGCAAAGGTCGCTTTCACGGCATAACCGTCAGTATCTCGTGTCACGTGTTGATAGGTAAAACTGCCAATTCCAAACACAATATTAGTTGACGCAAAACCTTTAGCCTTTAAGCCAGCACAAATGGCTTCAGCCCGTTCAATGGTGATTGAATCGCCATAGATCAGTCCAACATGGTTATTCAGCGCTTTGTAACCTTTGGCAGTTGTGCTACCCCCAAAGACGTCCCACAGACACTCAATAGCGCCTTTATATTCAGGACTCCCGATTGGTGCTTGTGGATCGCCACAAATGATTTTCACAGGGCAACCCGTATCAGGCCTAAACACCACTTTGCCATCGCGGGCAAGAATGCGGTCTTTTAACGCTAAGGTGAATTCTGTCATCACCTGCCAAAAATCCCAAGAATCTGAAACAATGCTGACAATGCCCGTTGGGTAAATATCTTCAATCAAACGGCGGAACGTCTCTAATTCATTCTCCATGCCACCCGCGCACATGACACTGTGCTCCGTTGCGGCCACACTGCCACCGATAAGTTCTTTATCACTATCGGCAAGGTAATATTGCTCAAGAAAATCAATCGCAGGAATGGTATCTGTGCCCGTAAAACTGAGTAAATGGGCGGCGCCGCTCATAACAGCAGCCTCTGCACCATACATGCCGCGGAAACTAAAATCATGGCCCTGCCAATCAACAAACGTGATGTCACCATCGGTTTCTAACGCATAAGCCTCAAATATTTTGCGGTATTGCAGCGCGGTAGTGGCACTGGTACACATACCCCACACATTAGCGGAAAGGATAGTTTCGAGATAATTAGTCAACCAAAAGAACCGCTCATCGGTATTGTACAAAATCAAGCAAGGCACTTTTAATAGATACACTGAGCCTTCAGGTAATGCCATAATTTTAATTGGTAAATAACCTAAATCATGCAACTCCTCAATATGCTGAGTACCGACGTTATTCGGCCCGAGATAGTTATTGATACGGCGGGAGAATTGGCGAATGACCTGCTCTTTAGGTTGTTGAAAGAAATCACGGTTCCAACTGTCAATCAAGAAATGCTTGATAAAATATTGCAAGCCAAAAAACACCATTTGGTCAGTATAACCACGACGGGATTTACGGGCGGTTAAGTTACTAAAAATCACCTGAGTATTATCGGGATATTGACGACGGTGGTCGACTTTATAGCCATCAATGGCGGTAACGGGATTCAAGTACATAATATTTTCCTTAATGATTCATATAACTCAAAACAGCATGGCAATGGCAGAACTCGCTCGAAATATGTGTGGGGACACCTAAACTATCGGTACAAAATAATCTGTCTATGCCCGCCTCTCGCAGTGCCAACTCACTGGCCTTATCTTCATAATGTGACACGATCAAAATGACGCTTTGGGCCCCCTTTTGCTTTAATTTGATGGCAAGTTCAATAAAAGTTCTGCCACCCGCGCAAATATCGTCAACGATTAAGCAGGTTTTATCCGACAAGTCATCACAGAACACTTCAGTAGCGATAATATGGCCATTGACCACATCACGATGTTTATCGGCCCTGATCACCGGCATTCCCTGTAACGCTTTAGCTAAGCCGAATACTTTTTTATTCGCCCCCGCATCGGGCGAGACTAACACTAGCTCCCCCGTTAATTGGGCTGCGATCGCGGCAACAAAACTGTGGTTATCTATTACCTGCACTCGGTCTAACAATGCGGCGGTGACATCGCTGTGAGGGTCAAAAATGCTGACTGAAGCATATTGCTGCTGATTAATCAGGCTAGCATAGACTTTTACCGATAAGGCCTCACCAGCATTACACACCCTATCTTGGCGAGCACCCGGCATATAAGGCAGTAACAGATCGATTTGCTCTGCACCACTGCGACGCAATGCATCAGTTAACAACAAGAGCTGCATGATGGAATGATCGCCACGATAACCGAAGAAAACTGTGACGCGTTTCGCTGGAGGAACCAGCAGTTGAACATGATTCTCCCCCGCACCAAATTGAAATAAACGGTAGTGAGTCTCATCACTAGCTGCGGGTAACCGATAAAAATCGGCTTGCGAAAATTGAGCGTGAGAAGCATCTTGAGACGTTTGAATACGTTGAGACATAGTAACCTCCTGTCTGTGGCAAGATTGCCGAAATTGACGGCGCCCTTGTTGTCTACATGAACAATAGTGTCTTAAAGACATTATTGTGTAAAGTTGATTTTTAGACTATTTCAGACGGAGCAACCTGAAATGTTATGCTTAAATGGTATATAGTGTCTTTTAGACACTATTAATGGGCGCGACAACTAAGAAGCCACAATATGGGTATCGAGTAATACAAGAACCGGAGACATTAAGGCAAAATCAGTAATTAAACAGCCTTTACTGATTCAAAGTCACCATGAATAAGGCATAAGCAGTCGCCGTTACTCATATTGAGCAAGGCGAATATCTTGCTTAAATCCATATTCACTGTGATCAACATTCTAAATTTCTTAAGAAGCGATACGATGCGGTATTGGGTTTCAAGCGGTATAAATTAGCAGGACGACCACGTTCGGTGCGCTTTAATCCCGTATCGATCAATAAATCGGCCTGTTCAACCCGCCGACGAAAAGATTTACCTTGGATAGGCTTGCCCAGTAAAACCTCATGTACATGCTGCAATTCTGGCAAGGTAAAAGGTTCAGACAGTGCAAATCCTGGCACTAAAGAATATAAGGCTTTTTGTGTTAAGCGTTCCCGCGCTTGCTCAATTAACTGCAGATGATCAAACGCCAAGGGCATCTGCAACACATCTGCTAATGGCCACCACTTAACATCACTCACTGAATCAATCTGAATTTGGCAAGCTTGATAACTCATCAAGGCGGTATAACACACAGTCACAGACCAGCCTCTTACATCACGACTACGATTACCCACAGTGCATAGCTGCTCAATATAAGGTGGCACTACCGCGGTTTTCTCATGCAGTTTACGTAATACAGTTTGCTCAAGGGATTGATCGCAATTTTCATCGATAAACCCACCAGGTAATCCCCATAAACCTAAAAATGGATGATTTGAGCGTTGTACTAAGAGTACTTTAAGTTGCTGATCGTGATAGGTAAACAATACGGCATCCACTGTCAGTAGCTGAGCCTTAAAAACCTTAGGATCGTAATTGGCGAGATATTCCGCTTCAGTCATTGATATTCCCCATCGTTCCAAATCATCAGCTTAATTTAGCATTACATAGCTTCAAACATATTATGTCTTAGCGTCACTAAGTCAATGATCAGAGGCACAGGATGAGCCACTTTGCCCAAATTTACGCTGATAACGTGGCAACATGGTCTCGTTCCCGAGTAAGCCACCTTGGTGGATATACATCACAGGACGAGATCCTCCGCCTTGTAAATATTCCTCAAGCACAATAAAACCTAAGGGATCGTAGAGTAATTCAAACTGCACGCCTGAGGCGCAGACCCGCTGCCACATGGCATAAAATTCCGGATAAAGTTTACCAAAATGATATTTCTTGCCGACATTAACAATCTGTGGATGCTCACTGGTATTGGTATTAAGCAACGAAAATTGCAAGCGCAAATAATCATCGCCACCGACAACGGCACAAGTCATGACGCGAATATCCGTTTGCTGACGGATAAAATACTGATTTAAAAATAATGCTGTCGTTCCCGTCCCCGAAGGTAAAAACACCGTTAAATCAATCAATCCATTCGCCTTCGCAAACTGTACTATCTCTTGCGCCAATCTATTTACCCCGTATTCAGCGTAAGCACAACGACCCCCCTCAGGGATAAAAAGCGCCGTCGGCTCATTCACGAGTACTTGAGCCTCGATATAATCTTGGCAACTCAGTCGCACATCGCCCACTTGCGCTGTAGGGTCAGGCCTAGCATTAAGATTTGACAAAACGTGAGGTTCAGATTGCGACGGAGTGCACGCCTGCTTTTGTGCTATTAACACACTTAAATCGATAATATTAGCGCCATTCGCTAAAGCGGCAGCGTAATTGCCCGTAGGATGTTTAACCACTTGACTGGCAATATGATCTACATAAAAATCACATTGCCAGCCTTTCATATTCGCTAATGTTGACAATGAATACAGTGAGTTAGCTAATGGCGAGCCATGACCTATCACCTTGCTGATGCCAGCAAACTCATGATCTAAAAAATAGCCGAATTTGCGTGCTTTATTGCCACTAAACGCCGGATGCAGTAAATCATCACGTTTTAGGAAAATGTCTCTGCCAGCAAAGGCAAAGGGTTCGACAGGGGAATTTGCAAACATCAAGCGACTCAAACAATTAAATTATCTGGTTTTTAAACCAGTTAAGGGAAGGCTAGTGTAACTCCGCCCTTCCTGTTACGCCCTTAAGAAATTATCAATTTGGCGAAAAACTAGTGAAAATGACACATGAATCTCGAATACATATAATTAACCCATTGATTATGAATAATTTAAATAGTTGGCATAGTTATCGCTTAGACATTGACATATATTCAATTTATCGAAGCTAACGATAAAGGCTAACAGGGTAAACATAAGGAGTTTTCAATGGCTGTATTACGCTTAATATTCAACATAGCTTGGTTTGTACTCGGCGGATTTGTAATGGGACTCGCTTGGTGGCTTGCAGGTATCCTGTGTTTTATCAGTATCATTGGTATTCCCTTCGGCCGCGCCTGTTTTGTTATCGGCGAAATGACCTTTTGGCCCTTCGGCCAAGAACAAATGAACCGTCGCCACTTAACTGGACGTGAAGACTTGGGCACAGGTGCATTAGGCATGGTAGGAAATATCATTTGGTTCTTACTGTTTGGGATCTGGTTAGCCATAGGGCATTTGGTCCACGCCTTAGCTTGTTTTGTGACGATTATCGGTATTCCCTTTGGGATACAGCATCTTAAGTTAGCTTTACTCAGCCTCACACCGATAGGCCAAACCGTAGTGGCTAAAGCTTAATAAGACAATGTGTTAACTGCGCTATTCACTCTCGATTATTTGGTTTCAAGAGTGGATAGCGCTTTGTCATCCCATACAGCAAATATCGCTTCGTTTAAGGCTATTTCTTCCTCCAATAAATCGTTGCAATCATATTGAGTATTGGCAGGCTCACTATCCACAGAAAACTGCACTTGCAGCTTAGTCGCCCCCACAATGTCCAACAGATAATGCGCCAGTTTTGCGGGTGCATCTATAGCGGCATCGTGACCACAATACGCGAGTACAATCAAATCGGTGTAAAAATGCCGTGCTAACGCCTTACTCGATGCCATACTCACCAGCGCATCACGGTCACCGCAGAGCACAGTTATCGGTACTTCCACTGTCAATGGACATTGGTATTGAAAAGCCGCCCAAAGTTGTCGCCATACATTGCGTCTACTTGATGTGGTATCGCGGCGAAACTCACTCCACTTGACAATTAAATCTCGGTCTCGCCGATGACGAAAACTGGTTAAACGCACTATAGTCGACTCGATTGGATGTAAAGCGTCACCCCGAGCCCGCATGAAAAAAGCCTTCAATGCATTCAGCGGGTTAAATCTTTGATACCAAGACGATAAATTCGCCGCACTGCTGTTTAATACAAAGGCATGCCTTATCTGCCAAGGTCGCTGGCATGCCATTTCCAACGCCAACATACCGCCCATAGACAAGCCGAGGAGATAAATAGTCTCCCCTTCCTGTACCTGCTCATCCAATTGCTGCCACACGGCATGGGCATAATCGGCAATCTTAAGCGGACTTAATTCGTGGGATAGCGTCCCATTGCCCGGAAGATCCGGTGTCAGCACTCGCAATCCCTTTTGTCGCAGACGCTGATCGAAACCATTCCAATGGCGCTGATCACGCATTAATCCCCTTAATAACACCCAAGTGGTCATGACTGAGACTCCCGATACCAATAATGCCGTGCGCACTCTGTCAGCTCAGTCAAACGTTCAGGTGTTAACTGCTCTAACGATTGGGCATAGGCCGCTTCCATCATAAATTGCATGAGTACTGTATGCCTGCGTAAAATCCTGTGGTGACGATGTGTTTTTTGTGGATTAAAAAAGCCAGCAAAATTAAATATTTGTCTAGGATTCTTCTTTATCCATGCCCAAGATCCCATCTCTAATGTCAAAGGTAAAAATGGCACCTGAGCAGAAGGATCTGCCACTTGGTGCTGGCGATAGAGATAATCCCAAATATCACCATGAGTGCTATAAAACTGGCTCTGCGGCGCCAACCGATAATGGCCGTGATGGGGATAACTCTGTTCAAATAATTGTTTTAGATGAAAAATATAATTGGCATTTTCGAAGGCGGTACGGGTATGGGCGTAGGGGAACCAGATATGATCACTCAAGCCAAATCCCGAGTGGGCATCGAGCGAAATCAAACTTGTGCTGCGACTCAACAGTTGTTGTACATAGGCAACTAAGCCCGCAGTTTCCAGCTCCATTCCCCCAATACCGCGATACCAGGGCAGCCGTGACGATATACGCTGTCCTCCCACCATAAAGGACACTTTTTCACGGGATTCTATCGGAGCGTTACGCATCAAATCCACTTGATTACCATTGCCCCGCGTTCCCATGAATAACCCAACAGGATTCACTACAGGTACAAAAGCTAACCGCAGGCCCGTTAGCATCTGTTGTAGGTGTTTATCCCAAACAAGCCGCTGCAATAAACTGTTTAACAATGCCAAAATAACTTGAGATCCAATACGCTCAACCCCATGCACGCCCCCCACAAAGAGTACTGTCGGACAAGGCGTATCTGTACCACCTAACTCAACACTGTAAAGGGGGAAATGCTCTTGGCGGAATGGAATGTCGGCAAGGATCTGATAATCTAACTTAAGATGATGAGTATCAATGAGTTGCTGCAGCGTATCTAACTCAAATGGAAGCTCAAAAGGAAGTTTCTTCATGTCACCTTAATCAATAAAATGAGAGAACTACTCATGCCGTTAAAGTGATACTAATAGTGAACAAAGACAAAATGATGACAAACTGCATATCAGAAGTGAGTTTACGGGGAAATAAGCGGAAAAATAGCGAGTAAAACAAAGAATAAACTATCCTAAAACCCTACATCAGTCTTCACGATAAAGTAGCTCTCCAATGATAGTTTCTACGTCAACCTGCGCTAAACCTTGGTCAACAATATCTCGCCAACGCCGTCCCTCTTCTGTATTACGAAACGCGATATAGAGCTGCTTATTCGCCAGAATTTGCCGATTGATTTGCAACTTTGTCGCCAGCGGCTGTAAGGGCTTTTGCTTGAGTAAATAGTGCAGAACGTTGACATCAATCACCGCGGCATCAATCCGACCTGCGGCAACTTTTTTAACATTATGCTCATCCGAAGTCACAGCTTCAGTCCGCTGTACACCGGAAAAGATCATGCGATCTAAAGCCTGAGTATTCACATAATCTTTCACCACACCTAAGGTATAGCGATTAAGATCTTCAATATAATTCCAACTTACTGGATGGGACTTTTGCTCCACCAGCCCCAATGGACTTTCGCCAATCGGTTTTGAAAAGATAAACTTTTCAGTCTCTACATAGTATTCAGGAAAATAACCTATGTAGTCAGAGTTCGGCATAGTCGTAAGTTTGACAGCGCGGCTCCACGGATAGAAATCCACGTCTAATTGATGTCCCATAACGTTCAGCGCCGCCCGTACCACGGCAATACTGGCACCCTGCTCCGTTAATTGCTCTCCTGAATAAGGCGGCCAAAGTAAAGAAGTGAGCATTAAGGTATCCGCTTTAGCTACGCTTAATCCCATAAAGGAAAGACAATACACAAGGAGCATTGAACGCCATCGAACCATTTAGTACTCCTTTGCCTGCATGGATTTACGACTACATCATCGACAACTTAGTGCTTTCGTTTTTATCTGCCGAGATTTTATGACTGGTTAGATTTTATGACTAGTTTTAGTATAGCCATCAAGCCACAGCGGGGAAGTGAAGTTTTGTTACAATTAGAATAACGACATTAGCAGCAAAAGCTAACTCAAAGTGTAGCTTGACTTGGTGGTATGACTCGCCGACTTTTTCATTAGCCAATTAGCTTGTTCGTTTATCTGCTAACCGAAATAGCTAGACAGAATAAAATTCAAGCCGCATTGCGCGGCTTGAAAGTCAAAAAAGCACACTCGCAAAATCACATCACTTAAGCATTAATATCTTCATATAACTCTTGATACATCAGCTCACGCATTTTGAATTTCTGAATCTTCCCTGTCACTGTCATTGGATACTGATCCACAAACTTGATATAACGCGGCACTTTAAAGTAGGCGAACTTCTCGGTGAGAAAATGACGAATATCAGCCTCTGTAATCGCGGCTCCTGAGCGGACTTTAATCCAAGCACACACCTCCTCGCCGTATTTATCGCTTTGAACGCCAAAGACCGCCGCATCCTGCACATCTTTATGGGTGTAAAGTTTCTCTTCAATCTCACGGGGATAAATATTCTCGCCGCCGCGAATAATCATATCTTTAATGCGCCCCACAATTTGCACATAACCTTGCTCATCCATTTGGCCAATATCGCCCGAATGTAGCCAGCCTTGACTGTCTATGGTTGCCGCCGTTTTCTCAGGATCATTCCAATAACACTGCATAATGCAATAACCACGACTACAGACTTCGCCGGGTTGATTAATTGGCAGCACTTCGCCAAATTCATCGACAATTTTCACTTCGGTATGAGGCAAAGCCCGGCCAACGGTGAGAACGCGTTTCTCTACGGGTGAGTCGATTTCAGTAATGTGATTGAGCGGACTGCATTCGGTCTGACCATAACCAATCAGCACTTCCTTCATATACATCAGGTTTTGTACACGTCGCATCACTTCTTCAGGACAAGTTGCCCCCGCCATCACGCCGGTACGTAAGGAACTCAAATCAAAACGAGCAAACTCAGGGTGTTCCAACTCGGCAATAAACATGGTCGGTACGCCATGCAAAGCGGTGCAACGCTCTTGCTCAATCACTTGCAATGTCGTCAATGGATCGAAGGATTCACCGGGGAACACAGCAGCTGCGCCTTTGGCTAAGCAGACTAAACTGCCGAGTACCATGCCAAAACAATGGTATAAAGGCACTGGAATACAGAGTTTATCGTGGCAGGTAAACTTCATCGCCTCTGCGACTAAATAGCCATTATTCAATATGTTATGATGGGATAGGGTCGCACCTTTCGGGCTGCCCGTCGTGCCAGAGGTAAACTGGATATTAATCGCATCGTACGGGCTTAATTCCTTAGCAATACTCTCGAGCATTATCCTGTCAGCGGCGGTTACATCAACGATCAAGTCATCAAAATTCAACATACCGACGGATTTCTCCGCGCCCATACGGATCACAAATTCAAGCTCAGGTACGGCTTTAGCTTGTAATTTACCCGCTGGGCAAGAAGTTAGCTCAGGCGCCAATTCATATAGCATCTCAAGATAATTGCTGGATTTAAACTTATCGGCACAAATTACCGCGCGGCAACCCACGTTACTCAGCGCATATTGCAACTCTTCAGGGCGATACGCAGGATTAATACACACCATGATGGCGCCAATTTTAGCGGTCGCATATTGGGTTAAACACCACTCGATATTGTTAGGCGACCAAATCCCTACCCTATCACCAGACTTAATACCGAGTTTTAATAGTCCTGTGGCGAGCGCATCGATTTGGGCAAGATATTGGCGGTAATTCCAGCGGATATGTTGATGGTATACGACGACAGCTAATTGGTCGGGATACGTTGCCGCAATCTCATCAAAATATTGACCTATGGTCTTCTCAACGAGTTTCGGTGATGACTCGCCTCTAAACTCGCTAACATTGAGCGGGCTTATAACTTGGCTTGTAGGAACTGACATTAAGGCCTCCGTGCATTTATTATTATGGTTAGCGAGGTCCAAACTAACCAATCCACGGATCATGTCACAAGTAAAAAAGCACTTTATTAGACTAAAGAGTAAGACAAACTATTAGATAACAATCCATTAAAGCCCAGTGCTAACGGCTGATAAACTCAAAATGAGCACTCGACTTAGGCACATTTAAGCTTTGTAACCGCTCAACAATAGCCAGTAACACGCCTTGGCGACGCATATTTTCTAACACGCCGGGGCTAAAAACCTCGAGTCGCGTCATGGCCGTCAACAGCAACTTACATTGTGCGATACTCGCATCACGAATATAGGCAGGTTTATCGACTAAGTAACTGTTGTTATACCAATAGTCCCAAGTGAAATTAGCCAATAACCAACCTTGCGTTGTCAGGTCATTAATAAATTCCAGCATTCGCTCATGACTTAAGATCACATCACCCGCCGTAAAATCCTTAAGATATTTAGTGTATAAGCCACAATCGGATGTCATTGTTGAAGTCCCCATAACACACCTCACAGGTTTTGGTTGCCTCTGCTGCCACAACTTGTACGACACCAGTCACAAACCGAGATCGAATTTGACGCTTTGCCTTAGAAACGAAAATTTGCATAAGGCATACCAAATAAGATTGCTGTCAACAGGCTAAGCCACGTTATCTGAACGGAAACTTAATCAAACTCACAATATCTGATATGGGTGACGAACTGGGGTATTCGACAAAATTCAGATAAACTCAGCGGTATTGAAGCGCTTAACGGCAACTATGAGTAAAGGAAACAAGATGAACTACTGGCTTATGAAATCGGAACCCGACGAATTTAGCATAGATGATCTTAAGGCTTGCCCTAACCAAACCGAAGCTTGGCATGGGATCCGTAACTATCAGGCGCGTAACTTTATGCGCGATGAGATGCAGATTGGGGACAAGGTATTTTTTTACCATTCAAGCTGCAAAGTGCCCGGAATTGTCGGCATAGCAGAAGTCGTGACCAATGCGTATCCCGACAGCACAGCCTTCGATCCCGAATCGAAGTATTTCGACCCTAAGTCAGATCCAACCAAACCAAGATGGCTGCGAGTGGATATCCGCTTTGTCGAAAAATTTAACGAGATTATTCCCTTAAGTTTGATAAAAAGTTTACCCCAACTGGCGGACATGTATTTAGTCTCTAAGGGGTCAAGACTCAGTATCCAACCTGTGACCGCCGAACAATGGCAAGCCGTACTTATGTTAACCCGCTAGAAAGCACTCTTGAGCTAGAACGTTCAGCTATAGTTCATTTCGCATCGCCTATTGTTGGCCACATCCAGCATTGGACACAACATCAACTCAATGCCCCTTAGGAGTACAGATGAATAAATTGACCTCAGTGGTAATCACAGGACTTGTCCTCAGCTTAACGATGTCCATCTCAACCTTTGCTAAAGATGACCATGAGCACCACAAAAAGGATAAAAGCCTACCGCCGGGATTACAGAAAAAAATTGACCAAGGTCAGCCACTGCCACCCGGTTGGCAGAAAAAACTCCACCGTGGTGATGTGCTTGAGCATGATATTTATGATCGCGGCCGCATCGTAGTACCCTTAGACAGAGATGGCATCATTAGCATTCAAGTCGAAGGTGCACTAATCAAACTCGATAATAACAGCCGTAAAATCCTCGATATCGTCAATATCATTACCGATTAACTTCGCATGGCAAAATGGCATTTATAACTGACACATTTACAACTACGCCCAGCTCTTATCTGGGCGTAGTTGTACTTCTTAATACTGCTTTCATCTATCAAAAAACGTTGTCTGTAAGACAATTTATCACCCCAGTCCTCACTCAATAACGTTCTAACTTACAATAAAGCAACATATTGATATTTATCATATCTTTACTATCTGGCTATTGGTCGTAAATTGGCTAAATGCTAGACTCATGCAGGGTGAAAAGATATCGAACAGAACAAGATAAGTGTCACCTAAAAATACTCATGCGGCTAAGGCAAAATCTTAATTGAATTCATAGCATCCCGATAATGACCGTAGACTAACGCTGGATTTTTGATAATGGAAAACACCTCACTTCAACGGGTTAAGCAGGCAATTATTGCGGGGTTCTGGGCATCACTCGCCAGTATTTCTGTGGGGTTTCTATTTAAACTCTGGCTAGCACAATGGGTTGCCAAAGCCGATCTAGCGCTCTATCACACAGTGATCGACATTATCTCACTGTCGCTAATCCTAATGACGGGATTTCGCTCCTCTATGGTGGTGGCCTACTCCCAGACCAAGCAAGATGTGGATATCACTAATATATTCCGCTACAGCTTGATCGCTATGGTGCTGCTGACATGGGGCTTAGTCTTGCCCTATATCAAACACAAACTTCACCTTAACGTTGAATATTTTCAATTGGTTGGCATTGTTTTGAGCATGGGGCTCAAGGTGTATTTTACCAATCAAATCGCTATGTACCGGCTATATGCCATCTCCAATCGAGTGACTTGGCTGGAACCGATAGCGCAAGTGACCAGCTTTTTCTTGTGTTTCTATGGGTTAAAACAAACGGCCATTGCCTCACTCTTTTACAGCATGACACTGTCATCGCTCATCGTTGCCTTATATATGTACTTAAAACGGCGCAAAGATATCGCCACGCCGCCCTTAAGTGCGGTGCATTTTGATACGGGCTTACGTAGTTTCATGAAAAAAAGCCTGACAGCGTCCATGGAAGCGGGTGCCAGTATCTTGATGATTTACATCACAGTACTGCTGACTATTGCCTATTTCAGCATAGATGAACTGGGTGATTTTCAAGTGGTAGTCCGGCCGATGATCACTTACCTCACCTTGCTGTTTGTCTTCCCCATCTACCGCTTTGTGCTGCCCGAAGTGGCAGTGTGTGTACGAGAAAAGCGCTTTGATGAAGTGCAACAAATCAAGTCATGGCTGACTAAAGTCTCCCTGTGGATCAGCGGGGTGTTTTTCGTCGCGATGATATTCGCGAGCAAGCCATTGGTGGCTTGGTTATTCCCCGAGCAATACATTAAAGCGGCCCCAGTATTAATGCATTTCTCTATGTTCTTTATATTTATGATGCTCAACGGCTATCAGTTGGCCTATATCAAAGCCCACGGCTATTTTACCCAAAGCCTACTCATTCGCCTCGCAGGTATCGCAATACTGGTCGGTACTTTCTACGCTTATCGCCTGTATACCGAGAATGTCGTCGCAGTGATTTTAGCCTTGGGCACGGGCTATTTAATGATGTATCTGATATCTAAACTAGTTGAAGGACGCATTCAGCAAAGCCTTAACAACGGCCAAACGCAGCTTTAATTACAGCTAAATATGCTGAAAATGATGAAGGAAATGACAGGCTTCAACTAAAAAGGCATCCCAGAGGATAGTCTGGAATGCCTTATAGAGAAGACAGCATGTCAGCTTATCATTTAGCGCCCATCGAGCATGCGACCAATACCACCAAGCACAGAGCCTTCTCCGCGATCACTGCCTCCCGCAGATGGGGCATGGGCGATAATGCGATCAGCCATTCGTGAGAACGGTAAGCTTTGCAGCCAAACCGTGCCATGGCCTTTTAAGGTCGCTAGAAATAAACCTTCGCCACCAAATACCATAGACTTTAACGAGCCTGCGCGCTCGATGTCGTAATCTATTCCAGGCGTAAATCCAACCAGACAACCGGTATCAACCCTTAAGGTTTCACCTCGCAGTTCTTTCTTCACTAAAGTGCCGCCCGCATGGATAAAGGCCATGCCATCGCCTTGTAGGCTTTGCAGAATAAACCCTTCGCCACCGAAAAATCCCGTGCCTAAACGGCGATTAAATTTCATCGTCACCCGCGTACCTAGAGCCGCCGCTAAAAAACTGTCCTTCTGGCAGATAAGCTCGCCGCCATGTTCGGCTAAGTCGATCGCAAGGATAGTGCCCGGATAAGGTGCGGCAAAGGCGACTTTACGCTTTTGGTTTCCTTGGTTGGTAAAGTGAGTCATAAAAATACTCTCCCCCGTCAGCGCCCGTTTACCCGCGCCCATCAACTTGCAAAAAAAGCCTGACTCAGGTTCAGAACCATCGCCCATTTTGGCCTCAAAGCTAATGTCTTGCTCTAGGTAATTCATCGCGCCTGCTTCGGCAACCACGGTTTCGTTAGGATCGAGTTCCACTTCAACCAACTGCATACTGTGGCCGATGATTTCATAATCCACTTCATGACAACGTCTAGACATACTGTTCCCCTTAACTGTCAGTTCCTTGTTACTATCCTGTAGATTGACCCCGATGGACGACTCTTTATCTATCGCAGTTCAATGTCACTCTCAATCTAGCACTTAACTTATGACATAAAATGTCAAAATGCGATTGTTTTATGCGGTAACTTGTATCAAAAGATGACAAGCGAAGACTTATCAACCCAAACCCACACCATTAAACTGCTCAGCCTTAGCAAACTCCTCTAATATCAACTCGGTAAAAAGTTGTCCCGCACGCCCTAACGGACGCTCTAAGGTCGAGACGAGCTGTGGAATAAACGTAAAACGACTGCCACCGACGAAGTCGATTTCAACTAATTCGCCCTTAGCTAACTCTTCTTGCACTAAAAAGTCTGGCAACCAACCAAAACCTAAACCTTTTAACAAAGCGTTCTTTTTCATGATAAAACCAGAAAGATAAAACACTTTATCACCGCCAAATTGCATTTCATCGCGGTAACTTTTATTGGGTGAAGAGTCTTCGATAGTCAATTCCACGTGTTGCTGCAGTTCGGTCAAACTAATTTCGCGAATAAAAGATAAAGGATGTGAAGCACTGGCCACCAGTACGCTAGTAATTGCAGGCAACGGCTGCGGATAGTAGTAGGGGCCAGTGCGATAATCTTTCACTAACATCAAGTCAGCATTATCACGCTCGAATCTGTGTTGTACACCGCCTAAAAACTCCATATTCAGCTGAATTTTAGTGGGGATCTGATGTTCAGCCATACGCTTTAAGGCCGTCATGATAGGCTCCATCGGTAAGGCACCGTCTATCACTAGCTCTAGCTTTGGCTCCCAGCCTTCACTGAAACGACTGGCAAGATGTTCAATGTTTGCAAGGTGTTGCAGTAATCTTTGTCCCTCGGCCAAAATCACGCGGCCCTCTTGCGTCAGCTCAGCACGATATTGCTCACGACTAAAAAGTTGCACACCTAAGTGCTCTTCTAACTTTTTAACTTGATAACTCACCGCCGATTGCGCTTTGTGTAATCGCTCCGCCGCCTTGGCAAAACTGCCCTCTTCCACCAGCACTTGCAGCACATTAAAAGCATCAATATCGATGCGCATGGTCACTCCTTGGCTCTAATGAACATGTCACGGAAACACTACGATTCGTAAAGATTAGAATACCATCTAATTTTTAGATTTAGATAACGGATTTATTATTCTTTTTTTTGTTCATTCAAGCAACTAAATTGATAACAAGATCACATAACCATAACGACAAGCGAAGTAGAGCTAATCTCACGCCGCTGTAAAAACCAAGGATCCTCCATGCCATTTTATGTGAAACAAGGCCAGATTCCCCATAAGCGCCATATCGCATTTGAAAAGGAAAACGGCGAGCTTTACCGTGAAGAGTTGTTCTCAACCCATGGTTTTTCCAATATTTATTCCAATAAATATCACCACAACATGCCAACCAAAGCATTAGAAGTGGCGCCCTACAGCCTAGGCCATGGTGCCAATTGGGAAGATTCGCTGGTCCAAAACTATAAACTCGATTCCCGCGACGCCGACCGTGAAGGTAATTTTTTCAGCGCCCGTAACAAGATTTTTTATAACAATGACTTAGCACTATATACCGCCAAAGTCACCGTCGATACCGACGAGTTTTACCGTAACGCCTATGCCGATGAAGTGGTTTTTGTCCACGAAGGCGAAGGCACACTCTACAGCGAGTACGGCACGATTAAGGTACAAAAGTGGGACTATCTCGTGATCCCACGCGGTACTACTTATCAACTAAAATTCAACGATTACAGTAATGTGCGACTTTTCGTCATCGAGTCATTCTCTATGGTGGAAGTGCCTAAGCATTTCCGTAACGAGTATGGTCAACTATTAGAATCGGCACCTTACTGCGAGCGCGATTTGCGCGTACCTACACTGCAAGAGGCTGTAGTTGAGCGCGGCGCCTTTCCCTTAGTGTGTAAGTTTGGCGATAAGTACCAACTCACCACGCTCGAATGGCATCCCTTTGATTTAGTGGGTTGGGATGGCTGCGTTTACCCTTGGGCATTCAACATCACAGAATACGCACCAAAGGTAGGCAAAATCCATCTGCCGCCTTCTGATCACTTGGTCTTTACCGCCCATAACTTTGTGATTTGTAACTTCGTGCCGCGCCCCTACGATTTCCACCCGAAATCGATTCCAGCGCCTTATTACCACAACAATATTGATAGCGACGAAGTCTTGTATTACGTCGATGGCGACTTTATGAGCCGCACGGGCATTGAAGCGGGTTACATGACCTTACATCAAAAAGGTGTGGCCCACGGCCCGCAACCGGGCCGCACTGAAGCCTCGATTGGCAAGAAAGAAACCTATGAATATGCAGTGATGGTGGACACGTTCGCCCCACTGAAATTAACCGAACATGTACAAAATTGCATGAGCAAAGACTACAACCGCTCTTGGCTAGAAGACTAGCCCCAAGCCACCAGCACTCCCATGCGGGAGTCATTAGAGTGACGGCGTGTTGCACTAAAATAACGAGGAAAACATCATGGCAAGCGAACTAAATCCACTGGGCTTATTAGGTATCGAATTCACTGAATTCGCCAGCCCTGATACTGATTTTATGCACAAAGTCTTTATCGACTTTGGTTTTTCTCTGCTGAAAAAAGCCAAGAACAAAGACATCCTGTACTACAAACAGAATGACATTAATTTTCTGCTCAACACTGAGCGCGAAGGTTTCTCAGCTAAGTTTGCTAAATCCCACGGCCCAGCCATTTGTTCTATGGGCTGGCGTGTAGAAGATGCCGGCTTTGCCTATCGCGTTGCCGTTGAACGTGGTGCAAAACCCGCCGATGATGCAAACAAAGATCTGCCTTATCCTGCGATTTACGGCATTGGCGACAGCTTAATTTATTTCATCGACACCTTTGGCGCAGATAACAATATCTATGCCGCTGATTTTGAAGACTTAGACGAGCAAATTATCACCCAAGAGAAAGGCTTTATCGAGGTCGATCACTTAACCAACAACGTCTACAAAGGCACAATGGAACATTGGGCTAACTTCTATAAAAACATTTTTGGTTTTACTGAAGTGCGCTACTTTGACATCAGCGGCGTACAAACCGCGCTAGTGTCCTACGCCCTGCGCTCACCCGATGGTAGCTTCTGTATCCCGATCAACGAAGGTAAAGGCAGCGATAAAAACCAAATTGATGAATATCTGAAGGAATACAATGGCCCAGGTGTGCAACATTTAGCCTTTAGAAGCCGCGATATCGTTAAATCTCTGGATGCGATGGAAGGCAGTTCAATCCAGTGCCTAGACATCATCCCTGAATACTACGACACCATTTTCGATAAGTTACCGCAGGTCACAGAGAATCGTGAGCGCATTAAACATCACCAAATTTTGGTGGATGGTGATGATACAGGCTATTTATTGCAAATATTTACTAAAAACCTGTTTGGACCGATTTTCATCGAAATCATCCAACGTAAGAATAACTTAGGTTTTGGTGAAGGCAACTTTACGGCCCTGTTTGAATCAATTGAACGGGACCAAATGCGCCGCGGCGTACTGTAAGTATTCATCCTGCTAATAAAAAACGGTACGCACTGCGTACCGTTTTTCTTTCTACGAATATCTACATCGTCATCTAAATCACCATCAGCTTTGACACCCATCACTCAGCTTTAACTTTCCTGCGCTAGTCCACATCGATAGGTTTGATAACCTTACAAGGGTTCCCCGCCGCCACACAGTTCGCCGGAATGCTCTTATTCACGACACTACCAGCACCGATGACACAATTATCACCAATGGTCACACCGGGCAGTACAGAGACGTTTCCGCCTAGCCAGACATTATTACCGATTTGAATTGGCGCGCCGTATTCCGTCGTTTGCCGCGCGATAGGATTAATAGGATGCGTCGCGGTAGAAATCATCACATGGGGACCAAACATCACATTATCACCAATCGAGACTGAGCAAACATCTAATATGGTTAGATTATGATTGGCGTAAAATTGTTTGCCAATATGGATGTTATAGCCGTAATCGCAAAAGAAATTAGGCTCAATATGGGCGCAGTGTTGAATATCAAGCAGGCCACGAAGATGCTCCATTCGGGCATCAAGTAAAGTCGGTTCGGCCAGATTAAACTGATGACAAATGGATTTCGCCCGCATCCGCTCAGCCAATAACTCATCATCCCAAGCCTTATAGGGCTGGCCCGCCAACATTTTTTGTTTCTCAGTCATCGTATTGTCAACATTCCGTCCATGATGACCTAACCCTAACAATCGATTGATGAAAGTTCAAGAACTGCCTCATATGCTCTTGAATGAACTACCCGTCTTGCTGACAGAACATTTAGCTAATAGCCAATGTGAGTCACATTCAAGCATTAAATCTCAATCGAGACAAAGGTCATTGCCTTTGTTCGTCATCACAATAGAGTTCTGCAAATAAATACACTAGACACAAACTGTTCAGCGGCATGACAGGATTTGTCCAAATCATCCGGCTGTGACGCCCTGCTTCACCGAAGATTTCAAGCAATAAATCCGAAGCCCCATCGAGTGCTTTAGGATGTTCAAAGCAAGATTGATGCACATTTAGCACCCCTTCCAAGCGGTAAATTTGTTTTATCCGCGAAAGCTCACCGCAAGCCTGTTTCAATTGGGCAATAGCATTAAGGGTAGCAAGACGACAGGCAGCGTAGCCTTCGCTCACAGTATGATCGGCGCCCAATTGTCCTTGATACTGAAGCTCGCCCTCTAAATAGGGAAACTGACCCGAGGTCATTAACTGACTGCCAACAATTGAATAGGGTTCGTAATTTCCAAGAGCCGCAGCAACCTCAGGTAGTTCAAGCCCTGCCGCCACTAGCCGCGATTCAGGTGTGATCATCATAATGTCACCTCCTGAGATGAGACATTCGCAGGATTAAGCAGCGGGGCTAGCCAGGTCGTCAAATGCTGAGGATTGACTGTCAGCCAGTTCGCAGCGGCCTCATCTTCCGTCATTCCTTGTCGATTAACCGCATAATCGAGTTCTGCAACCATTTGATTCGATAATACTATGTTATCAAGTACCTGAATTTGTGCGGGCGAGAAATTAACCACTAACTCGCGTTCACGGGCGAGCAATACCGCTTTATCTTTTCCCCCGAGTAAACCTTTAGGGTCCTGAAGATCGCGAATGCCGTATTGATGATGTAAAAATTGTGGATGCCACAAAGGAACGATCACCCAATCGTTTACCGCCACAGCAGACTCAAAAGCGGCGACACAGTCGGCCTGAGTGCCTGTTCTAAATTGATAACCTGCCGCCGTTAATCCATATTGCGTCATGATATTTTTAGAAAATCGCGTGATCCCCGCCCCCTCACCAATCCCTTGAATGATGGGCCGCATACGTTGCTGCACGTCAGGTTTGAGTAAATCCTCAATGCTCGACACTTGCTCAGCAGGCACATAATCGGGTACGCCCCAGAGCGCATAGGGCTCATAATGTAGCCCGAGTTGCCGCGTAGCAACTCGCTCTTCGACACCTTGTCGATAGATCCCATGGCTATGGGGCAGCCATGCAGAACACAGCATATCCACTTTGCCTTCACCTAGCTGCTCAAAATTAGCCTCGTGCAATGCATAGCTTCGTTGCACCTCTTTGCCCATAATCCCTATCACATGGGCCACCACAGCGGCGGTGACGCGATGAAAACTTAAGTCCGTCACTCCCATGCGAATCATCGGCTTACCCTGTGAGATCTCCATATTTGTACTCTTATTCAATGAATTCATACCTATCACACCTCGAGGAAATAATGCCAATGATGCCAAACTGCCCAATCCCAGCGTTTGCAATAATTGCCTTCTGAAGACATTAATCTCCGCCATGTTCAGGCTCCTTGGTGTCTAAAATAGTGAGCCTATCCATCACAATCCCTACGATGGCGTTATCCTTTGCATAGGGGAATATCATCTCTACTTTGATGCCATTCGGATCTTCAAGAAACAACTGATGCTCACCAATTTCAGGCACAATTCGTTCCTGAAAAATCATCCTCTGCTGGCATAAATGCTGCTGCATCTGGTGTAAATCCGTACCACGAAACGACAAATGGTCAACACGTCCAGAGCCATAAATATTTCTGCTTTCCCCTAAGTAGGCATCTAGCGCCTGATCGCCCGCTTCCACCAAATGCAAAATGGGCTTATTTGAGGCATAGAGCCAATGTCCAGGAAAACCAAACTGTGGCCGCCAACCTAATTTCAATCCAAGGATGACTTGATAAAACAACAGCGTTTCAACCAGTTTGGGCGTTCTGATGGTAAAGTGATCCAATCCGTTTATGTTCATATTGTCATCCTCTGGCAGTACTGACTCGGTATAACCAAGTGCGAATCCAAACCGTTTTAATCCGCAAAAATCGTGTGAATAAATTCAGTTAAGATAAGCACTTGGCGTAAGGTTATAAAATTAATTGATGAGATTAATTGTTCGAATTAATTACCACGAACGCCCGCAGCCAACGGCTTAAAACGGAAAATATAATAAGGTGGACTGTTTTCAGCTTTGCCATTGTTTAATGGCGCCGATAACGGTAATTGCGCAGCCCCAGAGTACAAATAACCTTGCTTGCCATAACTCACACCGTCGGGCCAAACCATACGCTCATCATGGACATAAGTGCGATACTGGCGAGAATCAGCAGGGATCACGCCAATGGCCCGCTCTCCCACTTCTGTTAGATACAAATTATTCGCTTCATCAATACTTAAGCCACCGTTGTCGGGCTTATCGGCATAAGCCTCCACTTTGGCAGAGAGTGCCGCAGGCGTTAACGAAGGATTGATGAGATCTGTCATCCGCACACGGTAAACTTTGTCTTTATTCATCGGGGCAAAGTAGAGCCATGTTTGGGTTTTATCTAAAGCAATGCCATCGGCACCCACATAGACTTCAATCTGCTTTCTATCTTTTGAGTTTTTATCGATAATCAGTGGCCGCTGTAAATCTGGCATCACACTGTTATCACCCTGTAATAGGCGCCGACTTTTCCCTGTATTTAAGTCCACAACCACCAGCGCAGCCTTTTCACCAATGGGACCCGTGCCAATCCCCTCATCGGCAATCACAATCGCTTGATGTCGAGATGAGATAACAAAGTCATTATGTTGTGACTCAGGAAGAGAGACTGGCGCGGGCAAATGAATAATGCGATCTAATTGATTTTTCTTGGTATCCCACGCCACTAATTTAGGCTCAATACGTGGTGCCTGCTGGCCAGAGTCTAATAGCCAAACTCTGTCTTGATCGTCTGTTCGCAGCCCCAACACCCAATTAAGGCAAGTGTCAGGTTCTTTCGCTTTACCCTGCGGATCATGGCATTGCTGCCAATCCGAATTAGGAAATGGCTTAGTACTACCATCCGCTAAAAGCTCTGCCACCTTAATGTTAGGTTGATAGAAAGGGTGATAACTGAAAATCAATCGTTCATCTGATGTGAAAGTAATACCGCCCACAGCCCCATCAAGTTCGGCAAAGACTTCCATTTTTGCCAGCGGCTCAGTCTGTGTCGCCCATGAGTGAGAACACAACAAACTGGTTGCCAGTAGTGTAAAAACCTTTGATAACATTGGGTATGTAATGCGCGTAGATAATATGGTCATCTTCATTCCTCCTAACGTGGGCCAGCTAAAAGCGTTAAACTTGCTTCGCCTAATCTATGCTGCCAAAGATAGAATCCCACCAAAGCGGGTGTTGATCCCTTGTCTATCGGCAACTGCGCCACATCCAAAGCATGCACTGTCCATACATAGCTGTGTTCACGTCCCTCTGGTGGACAAGGTCCAAAGAATCCAGGTTTACCTAAATCGGTATTAGCTTCAATGGCACCACTGGGTAGTGCTCCGCCATTCACACCACCTGCGAGAGTCGACACCTGTGCCGGAATGTCATACACAACACGGTGCCAAAAACCACTGCCAGTAGGCGCATCTTTGTCATATAAAGTGACAGCAAAGCTCTTGGTACCGGCAGGTACATTTTGCCAAGTTAAACGCGGCGCAATATTTTCGCCCGAACAACCAAATTGATTCCAATAATACTCAGGAGGGAACCTTGAATTATCAGCTAAATTACTTTCGAGACTAAACGCAGAGGCACTGTCGTCAGCCATAACGTAATTAATACTGGCGGCCAAAGCGACAGTCACCAAGAGAGTCTTTTTAAAAGAGGAGAAATAAGGCGATTTCATAATGTGCTGAACCCATTTTTGAACTGTCCTAGAACAGTCATTAACCATTGATTTGAGAATGTGGGTTAGCATATCAATCAAATTATGATTGATAAGGCGCATTTGGTTGATATGAGTTTCAAAAAATATTGGATAATCTCAACATGCTTCTCAGTTATTTTTAGGTTGTGGTAGTTTCAGCAAAAATAATGCAAAAAAGTAACAACCAAACGACTAAGATATGTTCTTAATACAATAATATAACGAGGATTCGCTATGATTAAAGCGGCTTATCAACCTTGGTTTCCCGTGAACAGAAACCTAAAGCCACACCCGAACCTGAGTTGCAGATTAGATCATTTATCTTTAACCATTCTGTGGCAGGAACTTGATAACGATGCATTCACAATGGAATTATATTTCCCAACGATATCTGGAATACAAGTAATTGATGAGTCAAGTTATCAAACCTTCTTAGATAACATAAGTGATAACTTTAGCGATATTCAACATCATGATAAAAGCAATACGCCATTCCCTATTGATTCAGATTTAAATATCACGAATCAATCCAATGTCGATTATTTTTCTTTACCTTGGCCAATATGGAAGTCGGTAAAAAATGCACGCCGTCCTTATTATGGTGAATTAGGCGAACATATTTACCAAGACCTATACAGTTATTATATGGTGGGCGCCGATAGTGTCTACTTGATCGATACTGATGTAGAACCTACAGTCAATGTCTTATCTTGTTAACTATGAAGTTAATCGCTGTTAACCGAACAACTGCAGAATTAATCACAATGGGGTTAGTGAGCATATTGTTAATAATAACTACAATATGCTTTTTGCGTGAAATATCGCCAGCCAACACAACCGATTACATTTAAAGAGAGCAAGTTCAAAATAAGCAGATTGGCTAAATCCGCCGTTTTCATTACACTATCGACCTTCTCATCTTCACCCAAGAATGACCAAACCATGCCTGATTTTGCCTTACTTGCAGTGTTTATCCCGACCTTCTTCTTTGTTTCTATTACGCCGGGCATGTGCATGACACTCGCCATGACACTGGGCATGAGTATAGGTGTGCGCCGCACCCTGTGGATGATGTTGGGTGAACTGGTTGGGGTGGCGTTAGTGGCGACAGCCGCCGTGATGGGCGTTGCCAGTATCATGCTCAACTATCCCGAAGTCTTTCAAATCTTCAAATGGGTTGGCGGAATTTATTTAGGCTTTATCGGCGTACAGATGTGGCGCGCGCGCGGCAAGATGGCCATATTAAACGATGATGACACTAACCCCAGAGCAAGCAATGTTACCTTAATCTCTCAAGGCTTTATTACCGCCATTGCCAATCCTAAAGGTTGGGCATTTATGGTGTCGCTATTGCCCCCTTTTATCAATGCCGAGCGCGACGTCGCGCCGCAGCTCCTCGCCTTACTGAGCATTATCATGGTGACCGAATTTACCTCTATGCTCGCCTACGCCAGTGGTGGCAAAAGCCTGCGCATCTTCTTGAGCCGTGGCGATAATATTCGCTGGTTAAACCGCATTGCAGGCAGCCTAATGATAGGCGTAGGAGTTTGGTTAGCCATGAGCTAACGGTTTGAACTAACCGCTTAAATGTAACCCGTCCTACCTAAAATGAGCCTAATAAAGTCCTGTTAACGCGGTCTTTATGAAGGCTCTTTTTTGTAGGGCAACACATCCTGCATCTGCGCCATATATTGCTGCATTTGCAGTGTTTCTTGCTCAACAAAGTCCGTAATCGCCGCCTTAAATCCCAAATGGGCGATGTTATGGTAGGAATACATTGCTACGGGTTCAAAGCCTCGCAGCACCTTATGTTCCCCCTGCGCGCCCGCATCAAACACTTGAAACTCATGTTCAATACAATATTGAATACCTTGGTAATAACAGGCCTCAAAATGTAAACCGTCGAGCTCAACCGTCGTCCCCCAATAACGACCATATAAGCATTTCTGCCCTCGGGTATTCTCACCTTTTAAATACAAGGCGCCAGCGACCATCTCGCCCTTTGCATCTTCAACCACCAAGAGTAGGACTTGCGCAGCGAGTTGTGCCCCCAACTGCTGAAAAAAGGTTGGCGTTAAATAGCCGCGATGACCGGAGCGCTTAAGGTAAGTTAATTGATAACATTGGATAAAAGTCTGCCATTGCGAAGCGGTGATCTGCTCCCCTTCGACAAACTGAAACTTAAGATTAAAAGGCTGTAACTGCGCCCGCTCCTTCAAGATATTTTTACGCTTACGGGAACTAAAGCCCGCCAGAAAATCATTAAAATCCCGATAACCGCGATTATGCCAATGGAACTGAGTGCCTAAGCGTTTTAACAGCGAATGTGGCAAACTTTCAAATAACGGCGTTTGTGTTGGGGTAACAAACAGGCTGTGCCATGAGGAAATCGGGTTATCGCCCAGCCCTGGCTGATTAAGAATAGCTTCCTCAAGTACGAGATTATCCTGCGCTGATATTAGTTGGCGATTCAATGTCATCAGCAGTAATTGCGCCACGCGCAGTTGCTCGGCGCGCTCTACTGCGGGATGAATGCCCATCCGTTGACCTTGCACTGGGGTAAAAGGGATCGCATTCACCCATTTGGGATAGTAATCGAGCCCATGGCGCTCATAGGCTTCGGCCCACGCCCAATCGAACACATACTCACCATAGGAATGGGATTTTTGGTACAAGGGCATGACGGCAATAAGTGGGAACTGATTGAAGTGCTTAGCCGTTTGCACACTGATAAACCCTCCTTCAGCCAAAGGCGACAAGCTTTTATCCTTACTGTCGACATCATTTAATGTGTCACCCGCATCGAACACGCATAAATGTCGAGGCGTCCAACCGGTTGCAGTGCAGGCGGAGCGGCTTTGCTCGAGTGCCAACAGAAACACATGGCGACAAAAGGGATTCGCCTCACCCATGGCGGCATTCCACGCACTGGCCGAAATATCCGACATTGAGCTCGCAAAAGCCAAGATAAGCTGTCTCATTGGGTAAATTATCGTCCTTTACTGGTGTGAACAAGTATACGAGGTTGCAATTAAGCCTAATTCTCGGCACATTGCATAGCCATAATTAAAATAAATTCAGGATTGAGTATGCGTCCAACAAGACCTTTTAGACCTCTTATTCTCGCCATTGCGATGGCGCTTCCCTTACTATCATCTCCCAGTCTGCTTGCCGATGAATCGCCAATTTTCAGCCAGATGGCCACCGCACAACCTGTGTGGGCTAAGCATGGCATGGTCGCAAGCCAAGAAACTCTCGCCAGTCGCACCGGCGTTGAGATCCTAAAGCAAGGCGGTAATGCGGTTGACGCCGCCGTGGCTGTCGCCTTCAGTTTGGCAGTCACCTTACCCCGTGCAGGCAATATCGGCGGCGGTGGTTTTATGCTGGTGCATATTGCCAAAGAAAACAAAACCATCGCTATCGATTACCGTGAAATGGCGCCGTCTAAAGCCAAGAAAAACATTTTCCTCGACGAAAATGGCGACGCAGTTGAAAAACTAAGCCGCGAACACGGTCTTGCCGTGGGTGTGCCAGGTACAGTGATGGGCATGAGCTTAGCCCTTGAAAAATATGGCACTATGACTCTCGCCCAAGTCGCTGCGCCCGCGATTAAAATGGCGCAGGAAGGTATCAGCATAACGCCAGATCTTGCCCAATCCCTTGCAGGCCTAAAACGCCGCATGGCCCAATGGCCAACCACGGCCGCTATCTTCTACAAAGCTGACGGCAGTGACTATCAAGTTGATGATATTCTTAAACAACCTGAGCTTGCCCATTCGTTAAGTCTTATCGCTGAAAAAGGCACCAAAGGATTCTACGAAGGAGAAACCGCCACTAAGCTCATCAATGCGGTGAAAGACGCTGGCGGCATTATGACCTTAGACGACCTTAAAAATTATAAGGTAGTGGAACGTGAACCCGTGCGCGGCGAATACCGTGGCTATGAGGTTGTGTCTATGCCACCGCCATCATCGGGCGGCGTGCACATCATCGAAATGCTCAACGTATTGCAGCAATTCCCAATAGATAAACTCGGCCACAATACCGCCCAGACGATTCATCTGATGGCAGAAACCATGAAGTACGCCTATAGCGATCGCAGCGAATACTTAGGCGATCCCGACTTTTATAAGGTGCCCGTCAGAGCCTTAACCAGTAAGGACTACGCCCAAAAAATCGCCAGCCAAATTGCGATGAATAAGGCAACACCGAGCGCTGAAATCAAGCCCGGCAAGCTCGCCCCCTATGAGAGCGACCAAACCACTCACTTCTCGGTAGTCGATAAATGGGGTAACGCTGTCTCTAATACCTACACCTTAAACTTCAGCTACGGCTCAGGTTTAGTGGCTAAGGGAACAGGGATTTTGCTCAATAACGAGATGGATGATTTCTCTGCCAAACCCGGCGTGCCAAACGGCTATGGTTTAGTAGGCGGTGATGCCAATGCGGTCGAAGGCAATAAGCGCCCACTCAGCTCAATGAGCCCAACAATAGTGATGAAGGATGGCAAACCCTTCCTCGTCACTGGCAGTCCAGGTGGTTCGCGCATTATCACCACCACACTGCAGATCATCATGAATGTGATCGACCATGGATTAAACATCGCGGAAGCCAGTAATGCGGCGCGGGTTCACCATCAATGGCAACCCGATGAATTGCGAGTCGAGTCCAGCTTTAATCGCGATACCATTTCCCTGCTCGAAGCCAAAGGACACAAGGTAAAAGTTCAATCCGCTATGGGCAGTACGCAATCAATCATGGTGACCGAACAAGGGATTTTTGGCGCGTCTGATCCACGCCACTCGGGTAGCGAAGCCATCGGCTACTAGCATCTCCATGATGCCAATGTTAGTGAAAGAGATGAGTGTAAAGAAATGGGTGAGAGAAATAGGTGGATGAGATAAAAGGATTTATGACCTATTCGATCTAGGTCATAAACCCTGAGTAAAGCTTGTCCTTCCGCTCAACGAATGCACACTCTCGCTTAAAAAAGCCCTGCTATAAATCACCGTATAAGCAGGGCTTTTTATTGTGTGGAAAAGTTATTGTGCTAATTTGCATTGTTTTTTACTTTAGTGACGCTGCAACTGAATCATGAAATATCATACTAAACACCACTCACTTCAAGACAAAACATGTAGGTGAATTGTACTGGGTGGCCAGTTATTTCTATCGTTGGGACACTTGCGTTGGCTGGTATCCACTCATATAGGCTTGCCATGGCATTCACTCATCGACGCGCAGCCAGTCCGTCCGTGGATGCTCGACCGCCCCATCCATGGGGCGGACGGTCGTCTCGCTAATCACCATGGCTCACCTTTCGTGCATTCACGTAACCTGTTGCTTCTAAAGACAGATCTAACATTTACCGTTATCAGATTGACTAATCATTTTATTTATTGATGACTTATAAATGCTTTTTAATAAGGCTAATAAAAATACACAGCAATCTTTTGGACGAAAATAAGTTAGATTAATTTGTAATACTCCTCTAACAAACTCATTTTTAAATAAGAAAAACTGTAAAGTAACATAACGGTATTTATACACACATGCACAATGCTTACTCGGCCAACCTATCAAAAAACGCAGAGGTTCTTTCGCCGTAAGGTCCTAATTCAATAGGTACAGAATTAAAGCCATCTACCTCACTCGCAACAATAACCTTTACCTCAATATCTGGAATGGTTTCATGAATATTGGCAATAACTTCCTCTAATTTTCCTTTATATTCATCAATATCTGCCTGCTGTTGACAATATTGCTCACAGATCAGAAAGGCAATGTCAGGGGATAACCTCTGGATTTCATCAATAAATGAAGTTACTTCGTTAGGGTTATCTACAAAGCTAGCGGCGCTTAATTTAACTTCTGCCGCAATGAATTTACCATCAATGACAGCAAGAAAATCGATTTCATTATTGTCATTGCCTTCACGATTTTTAAACAGATTAACCTCAGGCAGATAAAATGCCTGTTGAGAACGGAAAACATCCATTAAATGGTCAATAGCCCATAGTACAGTCAATCCGTTTTGCTCAATAAGTGCGGAGGTTATAAACGGAGCAACTTTGTATTTCCACTCCATATCAATTGGTGTTTTATGTAGTTTGTTACAAATACTACAATTGTTATCCAGTTTGATTGTGTCTAGCGTCAAGCCATTTTCATTACCACAGTACGAACAACGCCATCTGTATTCCTGAATTAATATGCCCTGATGAACTAAGTATTCGATGGTGTCTTTAAGGTTGTTTTTTAAGTACTGTTTTGTAACGCCAACGTTATCTAGTCTCATTTGCTCTGTAATGTGCGCGAGGCTGACAGGGGTATACTGATCAATCATCGTTGTAAGCTTATTGAGAGAGAATGACGATTTGTAGTTTTCTATCGACTTTCTAACTATTTTTCGCCAAAAGGAATTGGTTAATATACCAGCATGAGAAAGGTCGCCGTCAAATAATGAGATAACGCCACGGTGTTTTTGACCTTTATCGGACAATTCTAAATCATAGTATTTAGCTGTGACTAATTGTAAACGCATATCATATTCATACCTCATTTTTTGGATATGCTCTAAAACGAGACATCGGAATACTTTTTCTTCATCAGGGATTAATAAAGAAATAGTTAACTCATGTTGCGCTATTCCATTAAATAGTTGTTGTGGCGCATCAGGGATTACGATAAATGAACCATGTCTAGATATTTTTGCTCGATTTTTAGTGAATGCTAATGCCGCTTCAAGTCGTCTAGGTAGCTTCCAATCATTGAAGCCACCTATTACTTTATAATTTTCCTTTGGTTTCTCAATATATAGGTTAGAGATGCACTGTCCTGATTTAAAGTCATATAGATCAGGTGTTAGATACTTAAAGTGCTCGACGTCATCTACTACAAACTTGTGATCGCGTTCATAGACTTTTAGAGACCTTATTCCTGACTCAACAATATATTGACCTTTAAGTGCTCGCTCACTCGGTAATGCTGGACTATCGAAATTATCTGGCACCGTAACATAGCTATAAGTATAGTCTTGCAGATGTTGGGCTAGCTGTTCGCAGTCTTCTTTGGCAAGAGATAAGCTTCGTAACCTCAAAGAAGAAGGACCATTGCCTTGCCCTTTAAAATTATGAGCATTTAAAAACGCACCTAATGATGTTAAAAAGTCATCGTTATCAAAGTGCTCTCTTGAAACACTGAGAGCGCTGAAATCATATCGTTCGTTGTTTTCGGACAATAATCTACCATTCCAAAAATGTAGTCTATCTGCAGCAGTATCACCAACAAATAAATTAAAGCTATTTGCCCATTCATAATCATTTGGGTGATTAATAGTCGATGCATGAATGCTCGAAAGCTTTGAGAAAGTTTTGACCTGCTTTTGGGCAAGCTTACCCAAAAGTTCAGCTAAGCTATGGCAGCGCTCATTGCCAACATCGTTATATGCGGGTAGGTCTTGTGCGCAATAGCAAACAGTACCGAAGATATTCAGCCGCCCAAGATTAGGACCGTTCCCCCCTTGAGATATACCAAAGTTATCTGGTAAGAATCGATATTCATCATTTTCATAGTATTGCGTTATGTACAAGTTTGGCTGGTTTGCATTCGACCAATCTTGGTACTTCGCATAAGGACTGTTAATTGTTGACATTGCTCGAATAGGAGTAAAGCCATAAGGCCAACTTGGAATGAACTGCCTCCACCTCTTAACTTCGCCATGAACTTCATGCTTTATCATTTCGATAGGTAGAGATTTCTTATTGATGATATTGATTTGTTTTAATGTTAAATCGACGTACGAATAAACAAAATCCGCATCATATTGTTCTAGCCAGTCTAAATACCTATCAGATATAAAATCGTCATTACTAAAAGGGATTATTAAAGATTTAGTTCCGCCCCAACGGGAGTATGCTTCGTAAAAAATGCCATCTAAAATCCATTGAGTGGTGTTGTCATCAACTAAAGGAACAATAAATGCGACTTTAACTGGACGATTTGAGTATCTTACATTGATGCCTTTTTTGTTTTCCATTTAGCTAAACTTGTTAAAGCCATAGTCCTGTTGACACTCTGTAGTAGTATTGAAATTTGGTCAACTCTCTCATCATACCAAGAAGGTTAAAAACGCTTCGCTAACGAGCTTTGGGGCAATAGCTTTTTAGCTAAACGAACAGCGAAAGGGTCAGTGAGGATTGGCATTGTTGCAACAGTGACCGTTGGCGGCATGGATGCCGCCGTCGAGCCTATATGGATATATTTACGGCGAGTCACTGGGGAAACAATGACAATTCATCCAGCACAACTGACGATATAACTCACTCTAAGATTTAACCGCCGTTTCCGTATGAACCTTTAATACTCAGAACAGTTTATTGCTCCCTACACTTTTGTGTCATCCCAAAATAACTTTAACAAAGAGCACTATTTCACCGCCGATAGCTCGATAAATGCTGCGGTGTACATTTTTAGGTTCAGCATTAATTGCTTATGGGTGATGAACTCTTTTTCGGTATGGCCTGTGTATTACACGCCCAGCATCGCTTGGGCAAAACTTAAAGCATTGGGGAATAATTTACTGTTCGTTGAGCCGCCAATTGCAATGGGTTTAGGGCCGACTAAGCCAAGAAAACGTGCCTGAGACGCGATAATATCCTCGCCCAGTTTGCCATCATTTTTTGCTTAAAAGCCTGAAACAAAACATTTGTTACAAACTAAACACAAAATCGATGGAACCCCTAGTCCGATACATGTTAAACAGTCACATTAAGCTTAATTTAATGGTTTTAGCCGCACGTAGACTTCAATTTTTTCTTGAAATCCAAGGCCATCATCATGCAAACATCCATAACAATATCAACCTAACGGGGAACAAATAATGAAGGGACTAACCCTCAAACCGCAAGCCCTCACGCCACGCACTGCTAAACTCACGCTAAGTGCCATCGCTTTCGCCTTAACATTGGGCGCCTGTAGCACACAACAACCCGATGCCAGTGTTCAAGCAAGTGCGGCGCCAAATGCAGTGTCAGCGCAAATTATCAGCCAGAATGCGACTAATCCATTCTTTAAACTCTATGATACTTTTATGGAAATTCCGGCCTTCGATAAAATCAAGCCTGAGCATTTCCTCCCCGCATTTAAAGCGGGAATCGCTCAACAACACGAACAAATTCAAGCAATTGTTGATAATAAAGCCAAACCCACCTTCGCCAATACGATTGAAGCCATGGAGTTTTCTGGCGATCTAGTGACCCGCGTTTCTAACGTCTTCTTTAACCTGACGGGCGCGGATACGAATGAAGCATTGCAAGCACTCTCGAAAGAAGTGTCGCCTATGTTATCGTCCGCCGAAGACGATATTTTGCTTAATGACAAACTGTTTCAAAAAGTCAAAGCCGTCCACGACGCAAAAGACAACCTAAAGCTCAGCACAGCCCAAGCCAAATTACTGGAAGATACCTATAAATCTTTCACCCGTGGCGGCGCGAACTTAAGCGAGCCAGATAAAACCAAACTGCGCGCGCTGAACGAAGAGATCGGCAAACTCAATTTAACCTTTGGTGACAATCTATTAGCCGAAACCAATGCATTCGAATTAGTGGTGGATAGCAAAGCCGATCTCGCGGGTTTGCCCGCAGATGTGATTGCCACTGCCTTTGAAACCGCCAAAAAACGTGGCCACGAAGGCAAGTGGGTATTTACCACCTCTCGCCCTTCTATCACGCCTTTTTTAACCTATGCCGATAATCGCCAGTTACGTGAAAAACTCTACAAAGGCTATATCGAGCGCGGTAACAACAATAACGCCAACGATAACAAGATTATCCTCGCTAAGATTGCTGCCCTGCGTGCTGAACGTGCTCAACTGATGGGCTATAAAACCCATGCGGATTTCGTGTTAGAAGAACGCACAGCTAAAACACCAGAAAACGTCTACGGCTTACTCAATAAAGTATGGCCAGCGGCATTGGCCCAAGCCAAAAACGAAGTGGCTGATATGCAAGCCATGATTGACGCTCAAGGTGGCAATTTTAAGCTGCAAGCGTGGGACTGGGATTACTACGCCGACAAGATCCGTGTCGCTAAGTACAGCTTTAACGAGCAACAAACTCGCCCGTATTTCTCCCTCGACAGTACATTAAAAGGCGTGTTCTACACGGCTAACCGTTTGTACGGTTTGACCTTTAAAGAACGTACCGACTTACCCAAATACAATGCAGAAGTTCGTACTTGGGAAGTTTACGATAAAGACGGCAAACTGATGGCCATCTTTATGGGTGACTATTTCACCCGTGACAGCAAACGTGGCGGCGCTTGGATGAACTCCTTCCGCAAGCAATACAATATGAATGGCGTTGATTCTAAACCTATTATTGTCAACGTATTAAACTACCCTCGACCAGCGGGTAATGAGCCAGCGTTGCTGACTTTCGATGAAGCCAGCACACTATTCCACGAATTTGGCCACGCACTACACGGCATGTTATCGAACGTCGAATATCGCTCACAGGGCGGCACCGCCGTACCTCGCGATTACGTTGAGTTCCCATCGCAAGTGAATGAAAACTGGATGACTCAACCAGAAGTGTTAGCCCAATTTGCCAAGCACTACAAAACCGGCGAAGTGATCCCGCAAGAACTGGTGAAGAAAATCCAAGCGGCCAGTAAGTTCAACCAAGGTTTTTCTACCGTTGAATACATGGCGGCCACTAAACTCGATTTAGATTGGCACACACTGACCGACACTACGCCAAAGGATGCGACCAAGTTTGAGGCGGACTCGTTAGCGGCAATGGGACTGATTGAGGAAATTAGCCCACGCTATCGCAGCACTTACTTCTCGCATATTTTCGCAGGCGGTTATTCAGCAGGCTACTACAGCTACCTCTGGTCGGATATTTTAGGTGCGGATGCTTTCGAAGCCTTTAAAGAAAACGGTATTTTCGACAAGGCCACTGCGGACTCTTTCCGTAACAATATCCTGTCGAAAGGCGGCAGTGATGATCCTATGCTGATGTATAAAAAATTCCGCGGTAAAGAAGCCGGTATCGAGCCGCTACTGCGTAGCCGCGGATTACTGGCCGAATAATCGCCCCTCTAAATTGAAGTTTTAAATATCATAAACAGGGAGCTAATACTCCCTGTTTTTATTTTACTGATACTAAATAGGTAAATAGCGAGAAAGGTCAAGATGACAGAGTGCAGCTTGGCAGCTAACATCTTGGGAAAAAGATGTTACGGAACTTACGCCTAAACTTCTTAAATGCGGATTAGTAATAATGGTACGTTCCCGCTTCACATGTTAACCCACTATTATTCGCCACTTAGGCGGCATTAAATTTTCAATAGAGTTATATGATGAATATTGAGATGGTAGAAAAAGTAGATCATCTTAGTCTGCTCAATATTTGGGAAGCATCGGTGAGAGCAACCCATGACTTTTTAGCAGAAGAAGATCTACAGGAATTAAAGCCGTTGATCCTCGAACAATATTTTGACGCCGTTCACTTAAAGTGCGCTAAAAATGACAATGGAGAAATACTCGGATTCTGCGGGATACATGATGGCAATATTGAAATGCTGTTCATCTCACCTGACGCGCGCGGAAAAGGTATTGGTTCCATGCTAGCGACACATGCCATTAATGAACTGGGAGCCACAAAGGTTGATGTTAATGAGCAGAATCAGCAAGCATTAGGTTTTTACCAGCATATTGGTTTTTCAGTAACGGGTCGCTCACCCGTTGATGGACAAGGTAAACCTTATCCGCTGTTGCATATGGCGTTACATTCCATTGAGGGATTGTAGATGTATCCTGATTCAATCGATGAGAATAGGGTTGGAGAGTATCCAGCGGAAACAAAATCAGGCGGCGGTTATTTCTATGATCAAGTCTTAGAATATCGTGTTTGGTGCCGCCCTTGGCAAGGTGCTCCAGATGAATTTGATGGTGAAATCTACTATTACGCATTTCATACTTATAATGAGGCTCTTGAATTTTCGAATGAAACTGACGGGTCTGAAGCGCCTTTAGTACTTATTAAACAGCTTGAATGGATTGATGAACCAGAAGCAGGAAAATTCATTCATAAAAAGGGTGAGCGCCTAACTGAATGGAGGGTTGAGTGGTTATTAGAGAGTCAACGTAAGGAGGACACTATTGCTAACTTTATAAGTGACAATCAAACATAACAATTTAATCAATAAAAAAAAGTTTAAGACTGTCTTTCGACAACATTCCAACAAACTATTTTGGAACTGTGATTAGGAGCGTTACCTGCAGATTTCCTTATCCTCTAAACCTCCTGTCTTGAAACAAAAAATGGTTAATAAATCCGCCCCAACATCAATAAAAAAGGGCTTGCTAGGTTTCCCTAACAAGCCTTTATCTTTTTACAATTAATCGACTAAACCGCGGCGCTTTAACAGTGCCTCTGTTGTCGGTTTTTTACCAGTAAAGTGAATATAATCTTGGATGAGATCTTCACTGTTACCTTTAGATAAGACTTCCTTACGGAATTTGTCACCATTATCGGCTTTTAAGCCACCTTGCTCGCCCATATAGGCAAAGGCATCGGCGGCAAACACTTCGGTCCACAAATACGCGTAATAACCTGCGGAATAACCACCGGAGAAGGCATGGCTAAAGTAGCTCGACTTATAACGGGGTGGTATTGGCGCAAAATCAAGACCATGTTTAGCTAGCACTTGGTGCTCAAACTTCTCTACATCGCTAATTTGAGTGTCGGCGCTGATAGAGTGCCATTCCATATCTAACAAGGCCGCTGATAGGTACTCAACTGTATCAAAACCTTGGCCAAACTTATTGGCCGCTAAAATTTTATCAAGCAGCGCCTTAGGAATTGGCTCACCCGTTTTGTAGTGTTTGGCATAGTTAGCAATCACAGCAGGGTCGATATTCCAATCTTCGTTGACCTGTGATGGGAACTCAACAAAGTCACGTGCGGTTGATGTACCAGCCACGCTTGGGTATTTCACTTGCGAGAATAAACCGTGTATCGCATGGCCAAATTCATGGAACAGAGTGGTCACTTCATCGAAGGTCATTAGCGTTGGGCCATCGGCTGGCTTAGGAATATTAAGCGCGTTATAGACAACGGGCTTAGTGCCGAGCAGACCGCTTTGGGTGACGAACTCATCCATCCACGCGCCGCCGCCTTTACCTTCACGGGCATACGGGTCTAGATAGAATAAGCCAATAGAACTGTTATCTTTATCAAAGACTTCAAAAGCTAAAACATCGGAATGCCACACAGGTAAATCGGTACGCGGTTTTAAGCTGATGCCATACAATTTATGCATAGCGAAAAACAGCCCGTCTTTCAGTACAGTATTAAACTCGAAATAAGGCTTGATACTGCTTTCATCGAGGGAGTATTTCTCTTTACGCACTTTGTCGGCGTAGTAAGCCCAATCCCAAGGTTGCAGCTCAAAATCACCGCCCGCCGTTTTGATTTCAGCTTGAATATCAGCCGCCTCCACTTTGGCGCGAGCTAAAGCTTTTGGCGCTAAATCATCGAGGATTTCATACACAGCGGCTGGTGTTTTCGCCATTTGATCGGCAACCGCATAGGATGCCCAAGTATCGAACCCCAGTAAATTAGCTTTTTTAGCCCGTATTTGCGCCATTTTGACAATTAATGGACCATTGATTGCGACGGCTCTGTGCGCCGAGGTTTCCCACACTTTTTGGCGCAGTTCACGGTTGCTCAGGCTAGAAAGCACAGGTTGGCGTGTCGTGTTGACTAAAGTAATCAAATAACCTTCTTTACCAGCAGCTTTAGCAGCCGCAGCTAAAGTAGCAATTTCGCTGTCGGATAAACCGACTAACAGGGCTTTATCAGTCACAACAATCACATCATCTTTAAATGATTTTAAGCTGTTTTGTGAAAAGTCCGTCGCTAAGGTTGCAAGTTCAGCGTTAAAGTCGCGCATCTTAGCTTTATCTTCGGCCGACAATTTCGCGCCAGCGCGAACAAACTGCTCATAGTAGTATTCAACTAAACGCTGATCTTCCGCATTTAGGCTGCTCTTTTGCTGGTATACGGCTTCAACACGGGCAAATAAAGTCGGATCGAGATAAATATTATCTCGGTGGGCAGATAGCTTAGGTGCAAGATCCGCTTCGGTTTTCTGGAAATCATCATCAGAAATCAGACCTGCGAGATTAAAGAAGGTACGCGATACGCGCGTTAACAATTCACCCGAGGTTTCCATGGCGAGAATGGTATTGTCAAAACTAGCCGCCTGTTTGTTATTCACAATCGCAGCGATTTCTGCATCGTGAGCTTTAATGCCCTGCTCGAAGGCGGGAGCATAATCTACAGACTGAATAAGATTAAATTGCGGCGCTTGATCTTGCAGTGGACTCTTGCTCAGCAGCACATTAGTTGCTTGCGCTTTAGCGGCGGATTGAGTCGCAACGGCATTTTTGGCTTCATTGGTGCTTACAGCAGGCTTGTCTGAACAAGCGCCAAGTAACAATGCCGCAGCTACGGCTGTGGTAATAACGGACTTACGCATATTAACTCCCTTGGATGTTGCTGCCCTTTCGATTGTATTTTTAAGGTGAAAGGTGCGCGCAAACGGATTTTGGCTTTCGGTTTACAACAGTCTGTTTTAACGAACTTGTGTAGCTTCGTACGTCAATTTCGATGAACTACCTTAACAAGTTACGCGCATTTCAGCCAAGTTTTACCCGCCCAGAGCACAGCTAATTTGTATCACTTTATGTGTATTACTCGTCTAAATAAGCCTATGCCAACGCTACGCTAAACCTAACTCGCCTCAATCAAGCCAAGAGACATGCGAGCATAAGTGATCAACATTGGCTAAAATTTGATGTAAAAGAATTATTTAAAACAATTCTACTGAATTTTCAAGTCAAATATCCCCGACATAGACAAGGGGCTGAGCGAATAAATGCCATTCCAATAACAAATATTAATTCTTCTTAATAAACTGTTTACTGTAATTATTTAAACATAGGTGTAACAAATAAACAGGCTAAACGGCTCACTATTTAGGCAAGCAAACCTTGAGTCACAATTTGAAACAGCTTTTATCCGATTAATGTCACATTCAGATCATCAAATGTCTTTATAATTCCCGCTCGTTAACTTAGTGGCAAATTAACCTAACAGTTAAATTACGCTGAATTAACGGGATGATGGGCATGTTCTTTTACGGAACATGCATTGGGGTCAAATAAATATAAATAGAGATAACTATGTTAAATAAGAAAATACTCGCAGTGATGATCACTGCCGCCCTTGGTGTAAGCGCCTGTAATTCTGATGACGACAAAGTCGTTCAAGCCGATTTACGGGTACTCGAAACCACAGATCTGCACACAAATATCATGGATTTCAACTACTACAGTGGCAAAAATGACCCAACTATCGGTCTAGCCCGTACTGCAAGCTTAATCCACGCTGCACGCAACGAAGCCAAAAACAGCGTACTCGTCGACAACGGCGATCTACTACAAGGCAGCCCAATGGGCGATTACATGGCTAAAGTTGGCCTGCAAATGGGTGATATTCATCCAGCCTATAAAGCCATGAACCTATTAGATTATGAAGTCGGTAATATCGGTAACCATGAATTTAACTATGGTTTAGATTTCTTAAATAAATCCATTAGTGGTGCAGATTTCCCTTATATCAACTCAAACGTTTATTGCGCCGACGATAATGGTTGCTGGAATGAGGTTAAAAAAGGTGAGCATTTATTCACCCCTTATATCATCAAACAAAAAAACATCATCGACAGTGAAGGTAATAATCAAACCATTAACATTGGTTATATTGGTTTTGTGCCACCGCAAATTCTATTGTGGGATAAACAAAATCTGACGGGTAAAGTGACGGTCGAAGATATTATTGAAACCGCGAAAAAATATGTCCCAGAAATGAAAGCCAAAGGGGCCGATATCATTATCGCCATTCCTCACTCTGGCATTGGTTCAACGGAAAATCCTGGCGATCCTATGGCTGAAAATGCCACTTACGCTTTGACTTATGTTGATGGTATCAATGCGATTCTATTCGGTCACAGCCACTCTATCTTCCCTGATGCTAAGTATGCCGACTTACCCAATACCGATGTCACTAAGGGCCTACTGAACGGCGTCCCAGCAGTGATGCCAGGTCGTTGGGGTGATAACTTAGGGGTTGTTGACTTTAAACTTGAACGTAGAGATGGCAAATGGCATGTCCTTAGTGCGAAAACGCAAGCTCGCCCCATATATAATGGTGCAACTAAGGAAGAGTTAGTTAGCCAAGATCCCGCAATTAAAGATGCAGTCGCAGCCGAGCACCAAGGAACCCTCGCCTTTGTGGATGAACCTATCGGCGTTGCCGCAGCCGACATGTACAGCTTCCTTACCTTAGTGCAGGACGACCCTACGGTACAAATCGTTTCCGATGCGCAAATCGCTAACGTGAAAGCGAAATTACCTGCAGCATTAAAAGGTCTGCCAGTGCTATCAGCCTCCGCACCCTTTAAAGCGGGCGGTCGCCACGGTACAACCAGTGATGCCGATCAATTTGTGCAAGTTGATAAAGGCCCACTGACCTTTAAAAACGCCGCCGATCTGTACCTGTATCCCAATACTATGGTGGCAGTCAAAGCGACGGGCGCCGAATTGAAAGATTGGCTCGAGTGCTCAGCAAACCAGTTCAATCAAATCGACCCAGCAAAAACTACCCCACAAGGTTTAATCAACTGGGATGGTCATCCAACCTACAACTTCGACGTACTCGATGGGTTAACCTATAAAATTGATGTGACTCAACCAAGCAAGTTTGACCGCGATTGCGCCGTCGTTAATGCCAACGCAAACCGTATCGTTGATTTAAGCTATAAAGACGAAAATGGCAAAGTCATTACAGGTGAAGAATTTGCCGCGAAAGAATTTATCGTCACCTCAAATAACTACCGCGCCTTTGGGGGTAAGTTTGCTGGTACGGGTAGCGACCATGTGGTGCTTGAACTGCCCGATACTAACCGTGAAGCACTAGCTGCCTATATCACAGCGCAATCTCAGTACAACGAAACCACAGGTAAGTACGAAGCTATGGTCAATCCAAGTGCCGATTACAACTGGGATTTCAAAACCATCACTACCAACGTCACATTAGACATTCGCTTCGAAACCCAAGACAGTGACAAAGCCGCTGCCTTTATCGAAGCCAATAAACAACGTGAAATGAAGAAGATCGGTAAGGATGAACTGGGTTTCGCCGTTTATAGCATCAACCTAACCAAATAAGCGTTCAATCCCAAATATCATGCTCAAAAAGGCTCATCGTGAGCCTTTTTTATTCCATACAGATTAAATTAACGCTAATCTGCGCGCTATAAACAGTGTGTCGCCATTTAGTTCATCATGCTCCACACTGAAGGTTAAACCTGCTTTGTGTCGCCAAATATCTGCCTTATTATTTAGCGGCGTCCTCGCAACAACAGAGAAAGCTTATGAAATATCAATCAATCTTATGTGCCACTGCGTTAATACTGGGCGCAGTGCAACCTGCAACGGCCGATGTTCATCTCAATCTGCCTAAAAATGCTGAAGTGCTAACGGTCAATGGCAAGCCAGCCGTAAAGAGTGGCGATCTCATTTTAGCCGATGGGACCAATCAGATTGCCTTTCGCTATGCCGCGCAATATCGACAACAAGCTGACTCAGTGCATTATCTTTCCGACGTGCTCATCGTCCGTTTTGATGCATCAGCACAAACACTCACGCTGACACTTCCCGCTATCAACTCAGCCAGAGATGCAAAGAAATTTGATGAGTCACCTAAGCTGACACTATTAAATGCTCAAGATGAAGCAGTGGTTTTTACCAGCGATAAATTGATTAAGAATGGCATTCAACTGGGACGGGATTTCGAACACGAGATACTGCAGTACAACCTTAGCAATCATCCGGCTTCATTAAATCTCACTATGAATACCGCAACAACGCAAGCAAGCGACGCCATTGCACCAGTATTGGCAAGCCTGCCGCAAATACACCAAACATCAGCAGCCACATCCACGAGCTTGATCGCGCCAGCAGTTATGTCGTCAGCAGTCGCAGCGAACAATGATAAGGCTCAGCAAATCACTCCAGCGACGACACCTAGCCAAGCTGAAATCAGTCAAATGCTGGATTACTGGTACAAACAAGCTAACGACAATACCAAAGCCAGCTTCAAAGCCAAAATCAACAAAGAGTGACCCATAGAGCACGCAAGCGTTGAAGAGGGTATTTGTCCTCTAACCATCAACATTGCTTCAGCTATCTATTTCAAACCGCCAGCTTAGTGTCACTATGAACTGGCGGCTCTATTACAGTTCATAAAATGAGAACTTAGTAAAACTTAAGCTCATTAAGAAAGCGTTCAGTAAACCCATTACCACTTCACAGCTTAATGTTATTTCAAACAATGAAACGGTTTCAAAAACGCTAAAACATGTAAATTGCAGACGCAAAAAAACCAGCTTATCAGCTGGCTTCGTTACATCTCAATGAGATCATTAGGCGCTTAGCGATGACCTACTCTCACATGGGGGTGAAATCATAGCGCTATAAATACGGAGTATTTAGCATGATTGAACGCGAAGAAGCTTGTCTTCGTAGCCGGGGAGTCCGCTTAGCGGCGGGCGACCGCCATGGATGGTGGAAGTGTCAATATTGGAGGAACATTTATTGACCGACATCGAGATAAGTTTTCGCGGAGCGTATAAACACAAAAGCCCTAGCGGTTTAGGCTAGGGCTTTGGTGTTTATTTGGATGCTTGGCGATGGCCTACTCTCACATGGGGAGACCCCACACTACCATCGGCGCGTTTGCGTTTCACTTCTGAGTTCGGGATGGGATCAGGTGGTTCCACAAGGCTATTGTCACCAAGCAAATTCTGTTTATTACCGTGTCCATCTCTGGCTCACGTTAATAATAATTCGGAAAGCTGATTTTCTGTTGAGTCTTTAACTTTATCAAGTGTCGATATTCTGTCTAAGGCTTTTCGTACGACCTCCATGGAAGGAGGAAGTGCTAGAAAATGTCTGGAACATTTTCAGTAAAACCCATCTGGGTTGTATGGTTAAGCCTCTCGAGTCATTAGTACATGTTAGCTCAACGCCTCACAACGCTTACACACCATGCCTATCAACGTCCTAGTCTCGAACGGCTCTTTAGAGGAATTAAAT